>DATNCB010000914.1:0-2174 GCA_035571715.1 Ramlibacter sp. | reverse complement strand
AGGTCCTGTTCGAGGAACGGCAGCAGCATGTCGAAGCCGCGCGGCACGTTGAAATAGAAGTTGGGCTTGACCTCGCTCAGGTTGCGCACCGAACGCTCGATCAGGCCCGGCGCCGGCCGGCCCTCGTCGATGTAGAGCGTGCCGCCGTGCGACAGCACCATGTGGAAGTTGTGGTTGCCCCCGAACGTGTGGCTCCAGGGCAGCCAGTCCACCAACACCAGGGGATGGCGCATCAGGAACGGCCAGACCTGCGCGATCTGCTGCTGGTTCGCGCACAGCATGCGATGGGTATTGATGACGACTTTGGGAATGCCGGTGGAGCCGCTGGTCAGCAGGTATTTCGCGTGATCGGTCGGCCGGATCGCGGCGAAGGCGTTCATCACGGCCGGCCCTTCGTTGGCTGCTTCCAGCAACGCGAAGCTTTTCGCCCCGGCGTGTTCGCCGGCATTGGCACCGAAATACACCGGGCACTTGTCGCCCCAGGCCGCCACGGCCGGTCCGTAGACCCGGGCGTCCGCGGCGTAGACCAGCGCCGGTGCCAGCTGGTCGAGGATGCCCGAGATCTTCGTGTAGTCCTTGGTCAACCGGCAATAGGCGCTGGACACCATGCAGAACGGCCGGCCCACGTGCATCGCGGCCAATCCGAGCAAGCCGGCTTCGATGGAGTTGTCCGAAAGGATCACCACCGGGTTGGCATCGGCAAAGCCCGCGTCGATCAGCGACTGCGCGATCCTGCCGACCCGCTCGCGCGCCTGCCGGTAATTGAGCTTGCGCCACTGGCCCTGCGGATCGCGCTCGCAGAGAAACAGCGCCTCGGGTGTGGTTTGCGCCCAGTGTTCCAGCCAGTCGCCGATGCAGCGGGTAAACGGCTGCAGCGGCTGCGGGTTGCGCAGTACGAAGCCGCCGTCGGCGCGCGGCTCCAGTGCGACGCGCGGTGGGGCGAGCGATTGACCGTCCTGGAAAGGTGCCTGTCTCACGGTGGATCTCCTCGAATTGAACCGCTGGGATTGCCTTCAGCTTGTAGATGGTAGCGCGAGGCCAATCGGACGATTCCTAGGCCTGCTCGGCCGGAGGGAGCGGGCAAATCAGGACGGCGCCGAGGCCTCGATTCAGCGGGGTCCGATGTCGCAAAGCGTGGTGCACGCCCATAGTTCGAGCACGCCCGAAGGGGCATTCACTTAACCGTATTCCGGAGACATGAAATGATCGATTCCACGGCCACGCAATTCGAACTGCGCTTCCGCTCCCTGTTCGACAACGGGCGCGGCTTCTCATTTCCATGTGACCTCAAGGGACAAGTCGACCTGGACCGGCTGAGCGAACGCGCCCGCAACAATTATTTCTTCGCCCGCGCCGTCGTCGGCCGCGAACTGGCCTTTCCGGCGGTTCAGCGCACCGTGCACTGAGCTTCACCGGAGCTTGACTGAGGCGGCCGACGGCTGCCCCTTCCCGCTGCATTGAATGGGCTGCGTGCTAAGCTGACTGCCCTTTTGCGCATCATCAAGCGAGCACCTTATGTCTGGACTTCTGCCCAATGTGGACCCCGAGGGTCTGCTTGAATTTTCGGTGGTCTACACCGACCGCGCCCTGAACCACATGTCGCGCAGCTTCCAGGGCGTGATGAAGGACATCTCGGGCATCCTCAAGGACGTCTACCGCGCCCGTTCGGTGGCGCTGGTTCCCGGCAGCGGCACCTTCGGCATGGAAGCGGTGGCGCGCCAGTTCGCCGGCGGCAAGGATGTGCTGGTGATCCGCAACGGCTGGTTCAGCTATCGCTGGACGCAGATCTTCGACATGGGCCAGATCCCGGCCTCGTCGACGGTGCTCAAGGCCCGCCGCGTCGGCAGCGGTCCGCAGGCGCCGTGGATTCCGGCGCCGATCGCCGAAGTGCAGGCCGCGATCCGCGACAAGAAGCCGGCGCTGGTGTTCGCGCCGCACGTGGAAACCGCCTCCGGAATGATCCTGTCCGACGATTACCTGCGGGCCGTGGCCGAGGCAGTGCACGAGAGCGGCGGGTTGTTCGTGCTGGATTGCATCGCTTCGGGCGCGATGTGGGTGGATATGCAGGCGACCGGCGTCGACGTGCTGATCTCGGCCCCGCAAAAGGGCTGGAGCAGCTCGCCCTGCTGCGCCATGGTGATGCTCAGCGAGCGCGCGCGCACTGCCATCGACGG
>DATNCB010000913.1:0-4689 GCA_035571715.1 Ramlibacter sp. | reverse complement strand
ACATCCAGCACCACCACATCGGGGTGGACGTCCAGGATGGCGTCGATCGAGGACTGGGGTGTCTCGGCTTCGCCGACGATCGTCATGCCGCCGGCGGCCAGCAGGTCGGCCACGCGGCCGCGGATCAGGGCCGAGTCGTCGACCAGAAAAACTCTGACGGGATTGGCACTGCGGGGCATGTCGTTACTATGGCTGCACGCCTCGAAAAGCGACATCGGCGCCGACTGAATCAGGTAGTCGGCGGAGTCCGATTCAGGGACCATTTCGCACCGAGCAGGCCTAGGAATCGTCTGAGGCGCCCTCAGTAATAACCCGAATGATTCACGTTTCAGCCTCGTCCCTACCCACCACTCAAGCCATGGTTGCGGCCCTGGCGCGTTCGTTGCGCGCCGAGCTGATCGAAACTCACATCTCGTGGGTGCTGCTGGCGGGCGATCTCGCCTACAAGATCAAGAAACCGGTGCGCCTGCCGTTCGTCGACTACGGCACGCTGGAACTTCGGCGGCATTTCTGCGAGGAGGAAGTGCGGCTGAACCGGCGGTTGGCGCCCTCGCTGTACCTTGGCGTCACGGGCATCACGGGCACTCACAGCGCGCCCGTGCTGGACGGCGCGGGCCCGGCGCTGGAGTACGCGGTTCGCATGCGCCGCTTCGCGCCCGGCGCGCTGTTTGGCGAGCGGCTACAAGCAGGCACGCTCGTGAGCGGAGATGTCGACAAACTGGCGGCGCTGCTAGGCGATTTCCACAGCGAGTCGCCTCGCGCGGCGGACGACGGATTCGCAAGCGCCGAACGCCGGCGCAGCGCCGCTCTGGCGGCGCTCGAGGGCGCCGGCCGGACCGGCACTGCGGCCGAACGGGCGCAACTGCGAGCCTGGCTCGAAGCGCAGGCCGCGGCGCTGGCGCCGCTGTGGACCGCCCGCCGCGATGGCGGCCGTGTGCGCGAATGCCATGGCGACCTGCACCTGGACAACCTGGTGCGCCTGGACGGCGAAGTCGCCGCGTTCGACTGCATCGAGTTCGATCCGGCGCTGCGCTGCATCGACGTGCTGGACGACGTGGCATTCACCGTCATGGATTTCGGCGCGCGCGGCCGGCAGGACTTCGCCTTCCGCCTTCTGAACGGCTGGCTGGATCGCACCGGCGATCACGCCGCCCTGAGCGCGCTGCGCTTCTCGGTGGTATACCGCGCCCTGGTGCGCGCCCAGGTCGAACTCCTGCGCGGTGCCGGGCATGAGGCCGCGGCACACCGCTATCTCGAGACCGCTTTGTCGTGGACCGTGCCGGGGCAGGCACGCCTGTTCATCACCCATGGCTTGCCGGGCTCGGGGAAGACTTTCCAGTCGCAACGCCTGCTCGAACGCGAGGGCGCGATTCGCCTGCGTTCTGACGTCGAGCGCAAGCGCCTGTTCGGCCTGCGCATGCTCGAAGATTCGCATGGCAAAGGCCTGGACCTGTACGGCGAAGACGCCACTGCACGTACGTACGCGCAGCTGTTCGCTGCCGCGCGGGTAGCGCTACGCGCCGGCTACCCGGTCGTTCTGGACGCCGCCTTCCTGCGCGGCGCTGAACGCGCGCAAGCGCGTGCGCTCGCACGCGAACTCGATGCGCGGTTCTCGATCGTGAACTGCGAAGCGCCGTTGCCCGTGCTGCGGGAGCGGCTGCTGAAGCGCGAAGGCGACGCGTCGGAGGCCAATGCGCGGGTGCTGGAACGCCTGCGCACGGCGGCAGAACCGCTCACAGCCGATGAGCTCCTGCTGTGTGATTACCGCGCCAGTTCGTAGGCGATACGGCGCTGCAGCTCGGCGGGTCCGACGCTGGTGAGGTCCACTTCGTGCGTGCCCAACAACCGGCTCTGCGTGGCAGCGCCCAACCGGGCCTCGAGCTCGCCGAGGAAGGGGGCTGACGCGAATATCGCCAGCGAATCGAAATCGCCCAGCTGGGCGTGCCGATCCAGGTGCTCGGCCAGTTCGTGCGCGAACCGATGAACTTCGTTGCTGCGGCCCAGCGAGTGGGTGAAGCCCTGAATGATCACCGGTGATTCGCCGTCGTTCTGCTGCAGGACTCGGGCATACGCGGCGTTGGCGAGCAGGATCCAGTGCGGTTTCATGGCCGTTCCTTGCGGTGGCTCATTCAACTCTAGGCCGGTGTCCCGCCAGTACCATGACCCAGATCAAGCTTGGTCCGACGCGGCCGTAACTGTGCGATACCGGCGTAGGACAAGGCCGCATCGTGCTTGCTGCCGAGCAGGGAATACGCACCCCCGCCTCGATAATCTCTTCGTTGCCCCACCAGACCCGAGCCAAGCAATTGACCCATGTTCTGAGCCCAACGCCCCACGACGCTACCCTGGAAGATCGTTTCCAGCTGCTCATCGAAGCGGTAGTCGACTACGGCATCTTCATTCTCGACCCGCTGGGTCACGTCGTTTCGTGGAACACCGGCGCGGAAAAGCTCAAGGGCTACAGCCGACAGGAGATCATCGGGCAGCACTTCTCGATCTTCTATCCACCCGAGGCCGTCGCGACCGGTTGGCCCGAAGAGGAATTGCGCCGCGCGCGCAAGGACGGCCGCTTCGAAGACGAGGGCTGGCGGCTGCGCAAGGACGGCAGCCGGTTTTGGGCCAACGTGGTGATCACGGCGATCCATGATGCGTCCGGCAAGCTCGAGGGTTTTGTCAAGGTCACCCGCGACCTGACCGAGCGCCGGCAGCACGAAGAAGAACTGCGCGCGAGCGAGGAGCGCTTCCGGCTGCTGGTGGAAAGCGTGCGCGACTATGCGGTGTTCATGCTCGACGTGGATGGCACCGTGCGCAGCTGGAACGCCGGCGCTGAAGCGCTCAAAGGCTATACCGCCGCGGAAATTATCGGCCGCCACTTCAGCGCCTTCTACACGCCGGAGGACCAGGTGGAAGGCAAGCCGGCCGCCGAACTGCGGGCTGCGAAAGCCAATGGCCGGGTCGAGGACGAGGGCTGGCGCGTGCGCAAGGACGGCACGCTGTTCTGGGCCAACGTCGTCATCACCGCCATCTACGGGCGCAGCGGCGACCTGATCGGCTTCGCGAAGGTGACGCGGGATATGAGCGAACGCCACCGGCTGGAAAAGCTCGAGCGCTCGAGCCGCAGGATGAGCGAGTTCCTGGCCATGCTGGCACACGAACTGCGCAATCCGCTCGCGCCGATCCGCAACGCGGTCACCGTGATGCAGCTGGAGACGCTGCCCAGCCCGGCCTTGCGCAACTGCCGCGACATCATCGACCGGCAGCTCACCCACATGACGCGACTGGTCGATGACTTGCTGGACGTCGGGCGCTTGACGACGGGCAAGATCAAGCTGCGCAGGGAAGTGCTGCGCGCCGGCGAGATCATCGCCCGCGGAGTGGAGACAGCGCGGCCGACGATCGAAGCACGGCGCCACACGCTGAAAGTCGAGCTGCCCGGCCAGCCCCTTTATATCAACGGCGACGCGACGCGCATGTCGCAGATCCTGCAGAACTTGCTGGTCAACGCGGCCAAGTACACACCGGACGGCGGGCACATCTCGGTCAAGGCCGAGGCCCTTGATGGTTTTGCCGTCATCTCGGTATCTGACAACGGCCGCGGTATCGCGGCCGAGGACCTCGAGAACATCTTCAACCTTTTCATGCAGGGCGACAACGGCAGGCCCGACGAAAGTGGACTTGGCATCGGGCTCACGGTCGCGCGCTCGCTGGCCGAACTGCACGGCGGCAGGCTCGACGCGTGCAGCGCCGGGCCGGGCCAGGGCAGCACGTTCATGTTCCGGTTGCCGGCCGTGCAGGCAGCGCCGGCCAAAGACGCGGCGCAAGACCGTCCCGGCCAGTCGGACGCGCGGCGGGTGATGGTGGTGGATGACAACCGCGACGCCGCCGACAGCGCCACCGCGATCCTGCGTCTGCTGGGGCATCAGGTCGAGTGCGCCTACAGCGGGCCGGCGGCGGTGGAATTGGCGCAGCACTTCAGGCCGGCCGTCGTGCTGATGGATCTGGCCATGCCGGGCATGAACGGCTTCGAAACGTTGCGCCAGATGCGCTCGCAACCGGGCACCGAGCATGTTTTCGCCATCGCGATGACCGGCTTCGGCAGCGGGGAGGATCAGCGGCGCACCGAAGCGGCCGGCTTCGACGCGCATCTGACCAAACCGGCGGACCTGAACGCGCTGGTGGCGCTACTCGATCGGGCGACGGCGCAGTCGTAGCGATGAGTGTCACAATCGCCCGGCCAGGGCTCGCCGTGGCGCGCGCATGAAAGCAACCTCCTCCCGCCGCAAGCTCATCGTCATCGTCCTGCTGGCCCTCGCGCTGGTCGGCGCGGGCATGCGTCACTGGGCGCCCAATCCTTCCGTGACGCGCGACATGGGCACGCTGCTGTTGGTGTTGTGGCTGCCGGTCATCGGCAACGTCGTCGCTTTCGTGATCAACCGCGTCAGCCGGGCGCTGCGCTAGCGCGATGCCGGTCGAACCCGAGCTCGAATATGTTGGCTTCTGGCTGCGAGTTACCGCGGCGTTGATCGACACCGTGATGCTGCTGATCCTGACGCTGCCGCTCACGTTCCTCGTCTACGGCCAGTTGTCAGCGCCCGGCACGCGCATGACGCAGGGGCCGATGGACATCCTCATCAACTGGGTGCTGCCGGCCGCCGTCGTCATCTGGCTGTGGAAGCGGCTGCAGGCGAC
>DATNCB010000912.1:0-5962 GCA_035571715.1 Ramlibacter sp. | reverse complement strand
CGCCTCAGGCGGCGGCCTTGCCGCCTTGCACCATCCGCATCGCCGACCCGATGAGTGCCGATACCTCGGTCATGTTGCTCGGCACGATGAGCGTGGTCGTGGAATCCGACGCGACCTTGCTGTAGGCGTCCACCGCGCGCTCGGCCACCTTCAGTTGCACCGCCTGCTCGCCCCCGGGCTGACGGATGGCGGCGGCGATGCGCTCGATCGCCATCGCCGTGGCGTCGGCGACGGCCGTGATCGATGCGGCCTCGCCCTGGGCCTTGTTGATGATCGACTGCTTTTCGCCCTCGGAACGGGCGATGAACGCTTCGCGCTCGCCGGTCGCGATGTTGATCTGCTCCTGGCGCCGCCCTTCCGAGGCGGCGATCAGCGCGCGCTTCTCGCGCTCCGCCGTGATCTGCGATTGCATCGCATGCAGGATTTCCTTGGGCGGCGTCAGGTCCTTGATCTCGTAGCGAAGCACCTTCACGCCCCAGTTCAGCGCGGCCTCGTCGATGGCGGCCACCACCTGCGCGTTGATGATGTCGCGCTCCTCGAAGGTCTTGTCCAGTTCCAGCTTGCCGATCACGCTGCGCAGCGACGTCTGCGCCAGCTGCGTCACGGCCATGATGTAGTTCGACGAGCCGTAGCTGGCGCGCATCGGGTCGGTCACCTGGAAGTACAGGATGCCGTCCACCTGCAACTGCGTGTTGTCGCGGGTGATGCAGATCTGGCTTGGCACATCGAGCGGAATCTCCTTGAGGCTGTGCTTGTAGGCGACCTTGTCCACGAAGGGAACCAGGATGCTGAGGCCGGGCGTGAGGGTGCTGTGGTACTTGCCCAGCCGCTCCACGACCCAGGCGTGCTGCTGCGGCACAACCTTGAGGGAACGGATCACGAAAATTGCGGCGACGACGATCAGAACGAGTGCGACATAGGACGACATGGTCAGGTTTCCTGGAGTTGTTCGACAACAAGGCGGCTGCCTACCACTTCAAGGATCCGGTGCGGCCCCGCCACCGGAACGGAGCCCGGCGCGGGCACGGCAGTCCACTGGGCGCCGCGGTACTTGACCTGCGTCGTGCCGTCCGCATTCCAGCGGGTGACGTGCACGGTTTCGCCGATATCGAGGTTGACGTCACGGTTGGCGGCCGCCGGGAGTTCCTTCGGACCGCGCTGGCGCAGGATATGCCAGCCCACCACCGCTCCTCCGCCGATCAGGGCGGCCGTGAGGATCTGGACGGTCGAGCCCGCCCCAGCATGAGCCGCCAGCGCCCCCGCCGCCAGTCCCATGGCCAGCATCAGCAGGTAAAAGGTTCCGGTCAGCAGTTCGACGGCCACTGCCGTTCCCGTCAACAGCCACCAGATCGTGGATTCAGCCATGCATGCTCCTCGCCTCGCGCGTTTGTCTTGATCGCACCACATTTTGGGTGTATTCCGACGTTGCGCAAGGAGGGCGCCGGGTTATTTGCATACACTTCGCGCCTGTTTTCGCCTTTTTTTCGGCCCGCGGTTTGGAGGCCCCATGAAATTCCGCTTTCCCATCGTCATCATCGACGAAGACTACCGCTCGGAGAATACCTCCGGCCTGGGCATCCGCGCGTTGGCGCAGGCGATCGAAACCGAAGGCTTCGAAGTGCTGGGCGTGACGCGCTACGGCGACCTGTCGCAGTTCGCGCAGCAGCAAAGCCGTGCCAGCGCCTTCATCCTGTCGATCGACGACGAGGAGTTCACCCCCGGTCCCGACCTGGACCCGGCGGTGCTCAACCTGCGCAACTTCATCGAGGAGGTTCGCCGCAAGAATTCGGACGTACCGATCTACGTGTACGGCGAGACCAAGACTTCGCGGCACATTCCCAACGACATCCTGCGCGAGCTGCACGGCTTCATCCACATGTTCGAGGACACGCCCGAATTCGTGGCGCGCCACATCATCCGCGAAGCCAAGAGCTACCTCGAGGGGGTGCAGCCGCCGTTCTTCAAGGCGCTGCTCGACTACGCCGAGGACGGCTCCTATTCCTGGCACTGCCCCGGGCATTCCGGCGGCGTCGCGTTCCTCAAGAGCCCGGTGGGCCAGATGTTCCACCAGTTCTTCGGCGAGAACATGCTTCGCGCGGACGTGTGCAACGCGGTCGACGAGCTTGGCCAGCTGCTGGACCACACCGGGCCGGTGGCGGCCAGCGAGCGCAACGCGGCGCGCATCTTCAACGCCGACCATTGCTTTTTCGTCACCAACGGCACCAGCACTTCCAACAAGATCGTCTGGCACCACACGGTGGCGTCGGGGGACGTGGTGGTGGTGGACCGCAATTGCCACGTGTCGATCCTGCACTCGATCATCATGACCGGCGCGATTCCCGTGTTCATGAAACCCACGCGCAACCACTTCGGCATCATCGGCCCGATCCCGCAAAGCGAGTTCGAGCCGGCCGCGATCAAGGCCAAGATCAGGGCCAACCCGCTGCTGCGGGGCGTGGACCCGGACAGCGTCAAGCCCCGGGTGATGACGCTGACCCAATCGACCTACGACGGTGTGCTCTACAACACCGAGACCATCAAGAACATGCTCGATGGCTATGTGGACACGCTGCACTTCGACGAGGCCTGGCTGCCGCATGCGGCGTTCCATCCCTTCTACGGCCCCTACCACGCGATGGGCAAGAGCCGACCGCGACCCAGGGAGTCGCTGACCTTCGCCACCCAGTCCACCCACAAGCTGCTGGCCGGCATCAGCCAGGCCAGCCACGTCCTGGTGCAGGATTCGCAGAACCGCAAGCTGGACCGGCATCTGTTTAACGAGGCCTACCTGATGCACACGTCGACGAGTCCGCAGTACGCGATCATCGCCAGCTGCGACGTGGCGGCCGCGATGATGGAGCCGCCGGGCGGCACGGCGCTGGTGGAGGAGTCGATCCTGGAAGCGCTGGATTTCCGGCGCGCGATGCGCAAGGTGGACCAGGAGTACGGCAAGGACTGGTGGTTCAAGGTCTGGGGACCGGACAGGCTGGTGGAGGAGGGCATCGGCCGCGCCGATGACTGGATCATCAAGGGCGAAGCGCGCACCGCCAAGTGGCATGGCTTCGGCAACCTGGCCGAGGGCTTCAACATGCTGGACCCGATCAAGTCCACCATCGTCACCCCCGGCATGGACCTGAACGGCAGGTTCGCCAAGACCGGCATTCCGGCCAGCATCGTGACGCGCTTCCTCGCCGAGCACGGCATCATCGTGGAGAAGACCGGCCTGTATAGCTTCTTCATCATGTTCACCATCGGCATCACCAAGGGCCGCTGGAACACGATGCTTACGGCGCTGCAGCAGTTCAAGGACGACTACGCCAAGAACCAGCCGATGTGGCGCATCCTGCCCGAGTTCTGCCAGCAATTCCCGCGCTACGAACGCATGGGGCTCGCGGACCTGTGCCAGTTCGTGCACGAGCTTTACGCGAAGTACGACATCGCCCGGCTCACGACCGAGATGTACCTGAGCGACCTGACGCCCGCCATGAAGCCCAGCGACGCGTTTGCCTACATCGCGCACCGCAAGACCGAGCGGGTGCAGATCGACGAACTCGAAGGCCGCATCACGACCTCGCTGGTCACGCCTTATCCGCCGGGCATCCCGCTGCTGATTCCGGGCGAGGTGTTCAACAAGAAGATCGTCGACTACCTGAAGTTCGCGCGTGAGTTCAACGCGCAGTGCCCCGGCTTCGAGACCGACATCCACGGCCTGGTGGAGCAGGAGGGGCCCGACGGCAAGTTGCGCTATTTCGCCGATTGCGTGCGGGCCAACGGTTCGTAGGGAACGGTCATGCCGGGCTTGAGCGTGCCTAAGGCTCGACCACCGCCACCGCGGTCTGGCTGAAGCCGGCGTCGACGTACGTGATTTCCGCGGTCATGCCGGACGCCAGATCGCTGAGCAGAAAGGCCGCTACGTTGCCGACGTCGTCGATCGTGACATTGCGGCGCAGCGGCGATGCGCTGGCACAGATGCTGAGCAGCTTGCCGAAATCCTTGATGCCGCTGGCCGCCAGGGTCTTGATCGGCCCGGCGCTGATGCCGTTGACACGCATGCTGCGACCGTCCGGCAGTTGCCCGACCGCCTCGGCCAGGTAGCGCACCGACGCTTCCAGGCTGGCCTTGGCCAGTCCCATCGTGTTGTAGTTCGGAATCGCACGCATGGCGCCCAGGTAGGTCAGCGTCAAGAAGGCCGACTTGTCATTGAGGTAGGGCAGGGCCGCTTTGGCCATGGCCGGAAAGCTGTAGGCGCTGATGTCCAGGGCGATGCGGAAATTCTCCCGCGACAGGCCGTCCAGGAAATTGCCGCCGATCGCTTCCCGCGGCGCGTAGCCAATGCTGTGCACGAGGCCGTCGAACTTCGGCCATACGATGGACAGGTCCTTGAACAGCTGGTCGATCTGCGCATCCTCCCCGACGTCGCAATCGTAGATCAGCTTGGAATCGAATTCGGCGGCGAACTCGGTGATACGCTCCTTGAAGCGTTCGCCCACGTAGCTGAAGGCGAGTTCCGCCCCCTGCGCATGGCAGGCCTTGGCCACGCCATAGGCGATGGAGCGGTTCGACAGCACTCCGGTGATCAACAATTTCTTGCCAGCAAGGAATCCCATACGCCTCTTTGTTTGAAAAAATCTGTGCAGAATTGTCGCATGCGAGGTTTGCTCTTCCTTCTGGCATGGCTGGCGGCTGTTCCGTGCTGGGCTGCGCACGGGTACGCCCTCTGGGACGACCTCAAGTATCCGGCCGGTTTTGCCGCTTTCGACTACGTGAACGTGCAAGCGCCCAAAGGCGGCGAGCTGCGCCTGGTCAGTAACCAGCGCTACTCCACGTTCGACAAGTACAACCCTTTCACCATCAAGGGCGCGCCGCCAGCATACCTGGCGACGCTGATGTTCGACACGCTGCTGGCGGCGTCCATGGACGAAACGGCCTCCGCGTATGGCCTGCTGGCGCAGGATGTCGAGGTGGCGCAGGACCGGCTGAGTGCTACCTTCCGGCTGCGCCCGGAAGCGCGCTTCCACAACGGCAGCCCGGTGGAGGCCGCGGACGTGAAGCATAGCTACGACACGCTGATCGGCCCCTATGTATCGCCTGGCTTCAAGACGCTGCTGGAGGACGTTGCCGGCTGCGACGTGATCGACGCGCGCACCGTGCGCTTCCGGTTCAAGAAGCCCAACCGCGAGTTGCCCTTGACGGTGGGTGGCCTGCCGATTTTCAGCCGTGCCTGGGGCATGGAGAACGGCAAGGCCAAACCGTTCGACCAGGTGGTGATGGACATTCCCATCGGCAGCGGCCCCTACAAGATCGGCCCCGTTCGCTTCGGCAAGGACATCACCTTCGTGCGCGACCCCAACTACTGGGCGCGCGAGCTGAACGTCAAGCGCGGCAGCCACAACTTCGAACGCATCACGATAAAGATCTACAAGGACAACACCGCGCGACTGGAAGCGTTGAAAGCCGCCGAGTTCGATTTGATGAGCTTCTATTCGGCCGGGGATTGGGCTCGGCGCGTGACCGGCAAACGCTTCGATTCCGGCGAACTGGTCAAGCATGCGTTCCAGCACAAGCAACCCGCGGGATTCCAGAGCTTCGTGCTTAATAGCCGCAGGCCTTACCTGTCCGATCGGCGTGTGCGCGAGGCGCTGGACTTGGCCCTCGACTTCGAGTGGATGGACCGGCAGATGTTCTATCGCGGCTATCCAAGGGTGCGCGACCTGTTCGGCAACACCGATTGCGCTGCGACCGGCTTGCCTTCGCCGGAGGAACTCGCGCTGCTCGAGCCCTGGCGCGCCAAGGTCCCGCCGGCGGTATTCGGCCCGATGTACGAGCCGCCGACCACCGAAGGGCCCGGACAGTCGCTGCGCAACAACCTGCGCCGCGCCCAGGCGTTGCTGAAGGAAGCCGGGTGGGAATACCGTGACGGCGCCCTGCGCAACGCCAAGGGCGAGGCCTTCGTGCTCGAGTA
>DATNCB010000911.1:0-3439 GCA_035571715.1 Ramlibacter sp. | reverse complement strand
ATGGTGGTGGTCGACTATATGCAGCTAATGACGTCCGGCAAGAGAGTCGAATCACGCCAGACGGAAGTTGCAGAGTTCTCCCGCAGCCTCAAACTGATGGCCAAGGAACTCGAGCTGCCCGTGGTCGCGCTAAGCCAGCTCAACCGCGGTCCCGAACAGCGCGTCGACAAGAAACCGATGCTGTCAGACCTACGCGAGACCGGCCAAATCGAGCAAGATGCGGACCTTGTCATCCTCATGCACAGGCCCGACGCCTACGAGCGGGACAGCCCTCGCGCGGGTGAGGCCGACCTGCTGTTAGCCAAGCATAGAAACGGCCCCACAAGGGGTTTCACGGTCGCAGCAAGGTTGCACGTGAGTTGTTTCGCGGATCTCGCGCGATCAGGACTCCTGACATAGCTCAGTAATTGGTGCGCGGTGATCGGTGGGATTTGATGCTGTAGCGCAGGTTCAGGCCGGTGCCGGGGTAGACGGTGTCGGTGTCGTTGAGGACTTGGCAGAGTTCGTCGAGGGCGGCGGTATGGCGTGGCGCGGGGAGCGGGTCGAGCCGGATGTGCAGGGTGTCGTGGTCGGGGATGATGTCGCCGGAGCCGGCGAGGGCGGTGCGGATCAGGGTGTGGGCTTCGTCGTTGCCGCGGGTGTAGCCGGTGCCGGTGACGATCGCGCGCGCAAGGGACTGCGCGGTGTTGAACGCGGCGATGCGGATGGCGTGGTGGATCAGTTTGGTCTCGGTGTCGAGGACCTGCTGGCCGGGGTGGACCTGCGACAACGGTAGCCGTGCGGGGATCGCCTGATGCGCGTCGAGAGCCGCGTCGAGCACGGTTTCGGCGGTGTGGACGTCGCTGTTGATGGTGTCGGTCATCTCGTTGGTGACCACGGTGGTGAGGCCCGGCGGCGGACAGGATGCCGCGAGCAGTTCACGGTCGCGGAGTGTTTCGGCCAGATGCAGTGCGCGCCTGGCTTTTTCGACCTGTTGGTAGGCGGGTTTCTTGGCCGGGTTGGGCACCATGCGGGTCTGGTCGTCGTCGCCGGCGCGGTAGGTGTCGTGGGAGTCGAGATCGAAATGGATACGGGCGTAGCGGTAGTGGTTCTCCTGGCGCCAGCGTGCGCCCATCCGGTAGCGGATCTCGGCGGCCGGCAGGTCGCGGCGGGTGATCAGGATGTGCATCTGGCGGGTTGCGGCGGCATCGAACAGGCTGATCTGCCGCATCGCGAACACCTCGCCCTTGCGCGGGCCCTCGGCGATGTCGAGGGCGACCTCGGTGTCGGCGAGTCGCCAGGTGTGGGTGCGGCCGAGTTCGTCGGTGTGGACGCACTCGGTGAACAGTGCCTCTTCGATGTCGGTGGCGGCACCTTTGCGCCAGGTCAGGGTGTCGAACCCGGCCGCGTCCAGGTCGGCGAACAGGGTCGGGGACCAGCCGCCGCGGTCGAACCCGACCAGCACGCGGCGATCGTCGCCGACGGCGGTGCGCAGGTCGGGGATCAACCGGCGCAGCTCCGACGCCAGCGAGGCGGCCGGTTCGGCCATCACCACCAGCAGCGGATCCCCCGCGGCGTCGCACACCCAGGTTTCCACCGTGGCCGGGGCGGGGAACTTCAACCTGGGCACATGGGTTTTCGCGATCCTGCGGGTGCCCTGGTAGGCGCGCACGTGCCCGTCGACGTAGAGCACCGCGGTCTGTTCGGGGCGGTCCTGGGTGTGGCGGCGGGCCATCGCGGCGATCCAGTCGCCGGCCCGGCCGGCCTCGGCGAGCAGCCGGATTTTGCGGCGGATCGTCTTGACCTCCGGCGCCCGGTCCAAACCCAGCACCCGCCCCAGCGCGGGCGGGTCGATCCGCGCCGCGCCCTCCGCGCGGGCCTGGCCCAGCAGGGCGCGGAACACGCTCTCGCACAACATCGTATCCAGCGAATAGAACCCGTTCGGCAACGCGCCGTAGGTGGCGTGCGCATCCTCGATCAGCCCGGTCGCCGCCAGCGCGGGCAGCGCCAGCAGCAGTCCCGCGAGCGGTGCCCGCGCGCACCCGGTGAACACCGGCGGCGCGGACGCGATCAGCCCAAACCGCGCCAATGCCCGCTCGGCGCCACGGTCGACCGGATCCGCCAACACCGGCACCGCCCCGAGCACTGCCGGATCACCGGAAGCCACTGCGGAGCAATCCTTCCCAGCATCCACCACCAGCCCCGCCCCCCGCTCGGGCTCGGGCTCGGGCTCGGGAGGAGTATCAGAAGTCGTTGCGGGGCACGCTTCCTCGGTGCGGGTGACGTCATCGGCAAGTACGAGCGCGTTGCGGACGCTGCCCTGCGACACCCCGATGTCGGCGCCGACGGCGCGGTAGGACGCTCCACCCTCGCGCAGCTGGCGGATGGCAGCGACGGTGTCGGCGGTGAGTTTCGACTTGCGTTTGGGACCTTTGCGTTCGGCGAGCAGCCCGGCCACGCCGGCCTCGGCGAGCCGGGTCTCCCAGCGCCGCACCGTGGCCGGTGTCACCGCGAACGCCTCAGCGACCTCGAGCTGGGTGGCCGCCTTGATCCGCATCAGCGACACCGCCGCGAACCGGCGCGCCGCGGCGTCGTCGACGTCCCAGGCATAGGCCAGATTGCCGTGCACGAACACCCGCCCGCCCGCGTCGTCCTCGACGATCGCCGCGGCCGTGCCGACCGGACGGGCGCCCTCCAGCGTCAGCGGCAGGGGCGGCTGCGCGGTCATCACGGCCATCATCCACCGCCCTACGGTTCGCCTGACATCGCAATATCTATTATTGAGCACGCGGCCGGGGCCGAGCACACGACACACCGGGAAATCCGCAGATCACAGCACAGAATTACCGACCGGGCACAGGCTCCATGTCAGGAGTCCTGGATAGCGCAGGGCGGCAGCGCGCGCTTTCGGGTCGCAACCGCGGCGCGGACGTCGACCCTGGCGCGAGCGCCTTGACGGCGTTCTGTTCGGCCGGGTGGTTCGGTTATGAATTATCGATCCGATTCGAGGCGAGAAAATGGTCTAGGTCAGCCGGATCGAACTTGACCAGCTTTTCGCCGATGAGATATGCGGGAAGCTTTCCCTCTGCGACGAATTTACGAATTGTGTTCTGAGAAACACCCAGGCATTCGGCAGCCTGTTTGGAGGACACCAGCCCAGCACGCCTTGGCAGTGCTGTCTTGGCCGGTGAGGACGCTGCTGAGCGCGACGTAGGCGGTGTCGCAGAGGGAGAGGGGTATCGGGACATGGAAAGGCATCCCTTTCGGGTAGTCGCGCCAACCCGGCGCGGTGGGTGCCTTTCTTTGCTTGCAGTCCAATTTACCGATTAATGCGCGAAATGGTCAAGGCGGGGCGACCTGCGCGTAAACGCCTTGAATTTCTCAAACTCGCCCGTTTTCGATTCCTATTTTGGCGTAGAATGCCTGCAACTGAATATCAATTCCAAAACAATCGAACGGA
>DATNCB010000910.1:0-8249 GCA_035571715.1 Ramlibacter sp. | reverse complement strand
CAGTATCCAGGGCGAGGTGAAGGAAGACGACGTGGTCTGGGTGGCGCGCGAATGCGTCGCGGCGGGAGCCGACGAGGTTGGCCTGTCGGACAGCACGGGGATGGCCAATCCGGCCCAGGTGCGCCGCCTGTTCGACAAGGTGCGCGCCGTCATCGGCGCCAGGACCGGCGCGGCCCATATGCACAACACGCGCGGCCTCGGGCTGGCCAACTGCCTCGCGGCTTACGACGTGGGCGTCCGTACCTTCGATGCGTCGCTCGGCGGCCTGGGCGGCTGCCCCTACGCGCCGGGCGCTTCGGGCAATGTGGTCACGGAGGACCTGGTCTTCATGTTCGAGGCCATGGGCGTGGACACTGGCGTGAACATCGAAAGATTGATCGCGGCGCGCGAGGCTCTGAGCCTCGGGCTGCCCGGTGAGCCGCTCTATGGCATGACGCCTGAGGCGGGGCTACCCAAGGGTTGGGTGCAGGAACTTCGCACACACTAGCGCCGCGCAGGTTAACCAGACCGATAATGGACGACGTCTGATGCGTATGGAGGAAAGTCTATGACCGAGCCGATCGACCGTGAAGTGCAAATCGGCGCAATCAATCCGCTGGGCCTGAACGGTATCGAATTCATAGAGTACGCGACGTCCCGGCCACAGGCCGTTGGACAGTCGCTGGAGGCGATGGGCTTCCGGCCGGTTGCAAGGCACCGTTCGCGCGAAGTGCTGCTCTATCGGCAAGGCAGCATGAACGTGGTGATCAATGCCCATGACAGCCTTCAGTTGGGGGAGGCACCCGTCATCGGCGCCGTGGCTTTCCGGGTCCAGGATGCCGCCATGGCGTACGCGCGTGCGCTGGACCGAGGTGCTTGGGCCGTGCCCACGCACGTCGAAGTCATGGAGCTCAACATACCCGCCATCCACGGAGTGGGCGGCAGCAGGATCTATTTCGTCGATCGCTATCGGGAATTCTCGATCTGGGATGTGGATTTCATCCCTATTCCGGGAGCTGACCCCCGGCCGCCGGCGCTGGCGGGCCTGCACTGGTTCGGTCTCGTGCAATACATCGACTACGACCGCATGGCGGACTGGTGCGAGTTCTACCGGGAGCTCTTCGGATTCGACGAACTCCCCGACGATGAACGCTTTGGCATCATGCCCGATGGCAAGATCCTGGCCAGTCCGTGCCGAACCTTCTTCTGGCAACTGGTCGAGCCGCCGCCCGGCCTGGACGATGTCGCATGCGACGAGATGATCCAGCGGGTCGGCCTGGGGACATCCGACGTGCCGCAAGCCGTCGCGATGCTGGGCCAGCGCGGCGTCGAGTTTGTCGAAGGCGCGCACGTGCATACCGGCGTGCGCGGAGCCCTCACGAAGCCGCTGCAGGGCCTGATGTTCGAGCTGGTACACGACGAGCGGCAAGAGTCATGAGCCAGCGCAGCGGCAATTTCGACGACTTCGGGATGGCCACCGTGACCCTTGCCGGTCCGCTCGAGGGCAAGTTGAAGGCGATCCGCGACGCGGGGTTCCAGCAGGTGATGGTCGAGGCCAGCGACATCGCCGGCCACGGTGGCGGCATGGACGCCGCGGTGGCGGCCGTCAAGTCCAGCGGGCTGCGGGTCACGGGCTTCCAGTGGCTGCGGGACTACGAGGGCCTGTCGGGCCGCCAGCACGATTACAAGGTGGAAGTCGCGAAAGCCATGATGCAGATGGCGGCCACGCTGGGTGCCCCCCTGTTGCTGGTCGCATCCTCCACGAACAGCGTTGCAGCACAGGACCTGGACGCTATTGCCCGTGACTTGCGCAAACTGGCCATTCTGGCGGTGCCACTCGGACTGAAGATAGCTTACGAAGGCATGAGCTGGAGCCGCACGGTCACCGACTACGTCAGCGCGTGGGACGTGGTCTGCCGGGCCGACGCCCCCAACCTGGGGCTGGCTATCGACAGCGCTCACACGCTGGTCAGCCAGACACCGCTGGACGAACTCGAATTGATCGAGCCGGACCGGATCTTCGTCGTCCGGCTGGCCGATTTCATGCAGCCGGAGACGCGGTCCGACAACAGCGGCATGCTGACCACCAGGCAGTCCCGGGTGTTTCCGGGTGAGGGGATACACAGTGCCGCGCTGACCGAGCTGGTCGTGCGGCTGGCGGCCCTCGGTTACCGGGGGGACTACAGTTTCGAGGTGTTCAACGAGGACTATCAGCAGTTGCCGTTGCCGCTGGTCGCGCAGCGCGCGCGGGCGGCGTCGCTGTGGCTGGGTGAAGACGTGCTGCGCCGCTCGGTCCCGCTGCCGGGCCGCCTCCGGTTGCGGCAGAGTTCCAGCCGCGGTGCCTGAAGCGAGCGGAGCTTTCGGCTGAACTTGCGCAGCCGGAAGCGCCGCAATTGCGGGGGTCAGTACTGCAGGCGCGCGACGGCCCGCAGGGTTTCCGCCGTCGCGGGCGGAAAGCCGAAGAACTCCAGGTAAGCCGGAATCATCTCGAACAACATGTCGGTCCCGACCTGCACGCGGCACCCGCGCGCCTGGGCCGCCGCGAGCAGCGGAGTCACTTCGCTTTTCATGACGACCTCGCCGACGAAGGTATCGGACTCCAGGCGCGATACATCCAGCGGCAGGGGATCGTCCGTGTTCATTCCCAGCGGGGTGGCATTAACGGCCAGCGCCATTCCGGCCGGGTCCTTGCTGCCCGTAGTGACTTCGATGGCGGGGTAATGGGTTCTCAGGCGCTGCGCCAGTGCCGCGGCGGCTTCCGGCTCGATGTCGTATAGCGCGATGGCGCCGATCCCGGCTGCGGCCAGCGAGGCTGCGATGGCGCAGCCGACGCCGCCGCAGCCCACCACCAGCGCGCGTGCGCCGCGCAGTTCCAGGCCCTTGCGCTGCAACCCGCGCACGAAGCCTTCACCGTCGAACATGTCGCCCGACAGCCGCCCGTCGGCCGTGCGCTTGACGGCATTGCAGGCGCCCGCCACAAGCACCTTGGGAGTGACTTCGTCGAGCAGGCCGACCACGCTGACCTTGTGGGGCATCGTGATCAGCGCGCCGCGCATGTTCTCCAGCGTGAACAGGCTGCGCAGGACCTGCGGAAACGAATCGGGGCGGCAACCCATCGGCACGACCACGGCGTTCACGCCGACCGACTCGAAATACGGGTTGTAGATCATCGGCGCCTTGAACGAGTGAGTGGGATAGCCCAGGTGGGCGATCACCTCGGTATGGCCGTCGATCATCATTCGTGGTCCGCTTTCGTTTGTTCCGGAGGTGGCGATCCCGGCGCCGGCCTTACTTCTTGGCCTCGGCGTCCTTGACGGCCGCTTGCAGCCCGTCGATCCACTTCGGGTCGACCTTGGTCTTGAGCCAGTCGATGACCGGCTGCTGGGTGGCGCTCTTGAACTGGGCGAACTCATCCGCGGTCGGCGTGTAGACCGTGACGCCCTTGTCCTTCAGGGTCTTGATGCCTTCGGCCGTGAAGGCGCGGTTGATGCGGCGCTCCTCGGCACAGGCGTGCTTGCCGGCGTCCTGGACGACCTTCTGCAGGTTGGGCGGCAGGGCCTTGAGGAACTTGTCGTTCATGACGAACCAGTCGACGCCGTAGTTGTGCCCATCCAGGGTCACGTGCTTCTGCACCTCGTAGAACTTCGCAAAGATGATGGTCGGAATGGGATTCTCCTGCCCGTCGACGACGCCGGTCTGCAGCGCCGTGTAGGTCTCGGGAAAAGCGACCGGCGTCGGCTGGGCGCCCAGGGACTTCATCTCGGTGACGTACAGGGGCGTCTCCTGGACTCGGATCTTCAGGCCGGCCATATCCTTCGGGGAGTGGATCGGGGCCTTGTTGCTCGTGAAGTGCCGGAAGCCGACCTCACCGAAGCACAGGTTGCTCATTCCGGTGCTGGCGAGGAAGTCCGCCGCGAGCCTTTGGCCAAACGGGCCATCCATGACACGATCCGCAATTGACTCGGAAGCGAACAGGTAGGGAATATCCGTCACCATCGCGTTCTGGTAAAAGTTCGCCATGACGCCGGAGGCCAGCCCGGCCTGGATGAAGCCATTCTTCACGCCCTCGACGAGGTCCCGTTCGCCGCCCAGGGCGCCGGCGCCGAACACCTGAACTTCGATTTGCCCGTTGCTCTTGGCCTTGACCTCCTTGGCGAAGGCATCCGACATGACGGCCTTTCGGGACAGGGTCATGTCGACCGAGTCCGAGTGCGCCAACTTCAGGACGTACTTCTTGCTTGCGGTCTGCGCCGACGCGCTGATAGACAGCAAGCACGCGGACACGACCAATGTGGAAACCAACTTCATCGACTGCTTCATATCATTCTCCTGTTTTGAGTTCCTCTAGCGGACATTGACTTCAACGAATGCTTCTATTTGAGACCGAAAGCGTGCGGCAGTGCCAGGCTGATTGCCGGAAAGATGGCGATGACGACCAGGCCGATGACCAATACTGCCAAATAGGGCATGAAGCGGGGTGTCACCTTCTCCACCGGCGTGTCCATCACCGCGCAGGTCACGAAGTAGCAGATACCGAAAGGCGGGATGAAGGTTCCGATGCCCATCGCGATGATGATGACGATTCCGAAGTGCATGGGATTGATCCCGTATTGCGGCGTCATCTGCAGCAGCATCGGGCCGAAAATCAGCAGCGAGGGCAGCCCCTCCAGGACCGAACCCATGATGACCATCAGCACCAGGGAGAAGGCCATGAAGGCGACCGCCGATCCGCCTAGTGTGTCGAGGAATCCGGAAACCACGGACTGCAGGCCGCTTACTGCCAGTGTCCAGGAGAACGCGCTCCCGGCGCTCACCATGAAAAGGACCATGCCGGACATGGTCGCGGAGTCGGCGAGGGTGGCGACGAAGCTGCGGTAGTTCATCCCGCGGTACAGGAATACCGAGATGAGGATGGCGTAGACCACCGCAAAGGATGAAACCTCGGTGGTCGTGGCGAAGCCGCCCACGATCCCGAATATGAGGATGATCGGGACGAGCAGCGCCGGAAAGGCCCGGTAGGTGATCTTCAAGCGCTGGGACCACGTGGTCTTGGCGCAGCGCGGCCAGTCCAGCTTGCGTGCCCGGAACTGGACGATCGCCATCAGGCACAAGCCGAGCAACGCGGCGGGCACGACCCCTGCGACAAAGAAGGCGGCCACCGACAGCGTCGTGATCGAAGCGAGCACCATCATGACGAGGCTGGGCGGGATGGTCTCGCCCATGATGCCGGCCGCCGAGAGCACCGCCGCGCTTTCGGCCGGTTCATAGCCCTGCTCCTTCAGCATGCCCTTGAGTGTCGTGCCGACCGCAGCGACGTCGGCGATCTTCGACCCCGAGATTCCGGAGAAGATGTACATGGCGATGATGACGGCCTGCAGCAGGCCGCCCTGCAGCCGCCCTACCGCGGCCGTGACCCAATCCGCGAGGGGCTTGGTGAGGCCGCCGTCGGTCATGATCTTCCCGGCCAGGATGAAGAACGGGACCGCCAGCAGAATGAAGCTGCTGATCCCGTTGGTCAGGGCGAACGACACTGCCATCGGGTCCGCCTCCCCCGAGCCGAAAATGTAGATGTACGCCGTGACCGAGAGAACGAAGGCAATGGGTACGCCGGCGAACACCAGCAGGAGCAGCAATGCCAGGGCGAAGCCGATGCCAGCCGGCCCGTCCCATGGGCCGGTCAAGGACTGAGCCAGGAACCATGCGATGCCCAACGCCAGCACTCCGGCGCCCGCGACGAGGTTGTTGCGGCGCGTGTGACGCGCGAGCTCGGTCAGGGCGAAGATCACCGTGAGCAGCATGCCGATCATGAACGGCAGCAAGGTCCACGACTTCGAGACCTGCAGCACGGTGGTCAGGTTGTTGCGGGAGTTGATCCACATCGGAATGGCATAGCCCGCCCCGATCCCAGCAGCTACCAGCACGAAGTAGTGCCGCGCGCACTCGGCGTACTCCCACAAGTCGCGCGGCAGCCGGTCGATGACGAATCGGACCACCATGTGCATCCCGCGGTGGTAAGCGACGGCGCCGCCGACGAACGCCAGGCCTGTCAATGCGTACTCGGAGACCTCGTTGGCCCAGACCAGCGAGTTGTTGGAGAGCGCCCGCATCGCCGTGTTCCCGAAGAGGAGCGCGAGCTCGACGAACAGGAGGAGGCCGAGCGCCATGTCAAAGGTGTGCTCCAGCCACGGCGCGAAGCGATGATATGTGCTGCCATGGATGCCATCAGCTGCAGCGCCGGTCTCAGGGGCCAGAGAAGGGGCAAGCGCGCTCACGGTTCTGGTCACGTTGTTTCTCCGTCTCTTTCTGTGCCGAAGGCGTTTTCCTGGAGGGCGGCTCCATTCAGACGCCCATTTTGTACGAACTGGTTAGTTCTCTATCTTGGGGAAAACCCTAGGTCGTTCCGCCAAGCGGCGAGGTCTCAGAACTTGCGCATGAAGCGCACGACCATGTCGACCACGCTGTCGCGCCGTTGCGCGATATAGGCGGTGGAACGGGTATTCAGCTTGAAGATCAACCCGAACGTGTGGCGGTTGGACACATTGAAAAAGCTCAGCGCCGAGATGGATGCGTGGATGTCGACCGGATCGAGGCCTGGACGGAACACGCCCGAGCGCAGGCCGCGCTCGTACAGGTTGCGGATCGCGGCGATTGCAGGCACGTTCAAGTCCTGGATACGCGGACTGCGGGCGAGGTACTGGCCGCGGTTGATGTTCTCGGACATGACGAGCCGGATGTAGTTTTCATTCTTCAGGTGATGGTCGAACGTGAAGGCTACCAACCGGCGCAGCGCCGCCTCCGGCTCCAGGTCCTCCAGATGCAATTCGGCTTCGATGTCCCGCACGCGGCGATATGACTCCTCCAGCACGGCGAGGTAGAGGCCCTCCTTGCTGCCGAAGTAGTAGTAGATCATCCGCTTGCTGGTTTGCGTGGCTGCGGCGATCTCGTCGATGCGCGCTCCCGCCAGGCCTTTCTCGCCGAACTCCGCGGCTGCCACGGCCAGGATATTGGCCTTGGTTCGTTCGGGGTCGTTGGTGCGGCCAGTCTCCCCGGCCGGCTCCTTCGAACCGGAATTCGCCGTGGGCTTCTTGCTATGTACCAGTTGGTTCATTCCCGGGAGTATAGACCGGGGTAGCGCACGCGCGAAACCTTTGCAGGCGGACGGTACCGGATGCCGCGGTCACTCTCCTGATCGCGTCCGGCGTCCGCCTCTTTCCGATGGGCCGCTCGCGGCGATCTTCGGAAATTCGAGCGGCAACCGGCTGTCGGACTTGACCTCCTTCAACACGACGCTCGAGCGTACATGCGTGACGCCTGGCAGCTTGAACATCGTTTCATGCAGGAAACGCTCGTAGCTCTTGATGTCGGGCGCCAGCACCTTGATCACATAGTCGGCCTGGCCGGTGGTCGAGTAGCAGCCGACCACTTGCGGAACATCGGCGATCGCCTTTTCGAAGCGCGTCACCTCGTCTTCGGTGTGCCGCGTCAGGTTCACTTCGGCGATCACACATAGGCCCAGGCCGACCTTCTCGCGATCCACCATCGCGGTGTAGCCGCGGATGACGCCGGCGGCTTCCATCTCCTTAATGCGTTTCCAGACCGGCGTGCTCGACAGCGAAACCCGCTCGGCCAGTTGCTGGACGGTCTGGCGTGAGTCGCGCTGCAGCTCGGCCAACAGGACGATGTCTTGGCGATCGAGTGTTTCCATGCTCTACAGTAAGAAAGTAGGAGAAGAATATTCTCCCACCGCAGCCAAACGGAGGAAAAAAAGAATCACATTCTCCGGATTCCTTTGTAGGCTGGCCCCATGCACACACAGCCCGTGGACACGCCGGCCAGACCCGAACCAGCCGCCTCATGCGAGGGCGCGCCGCGCCCCGACTACCAGTTGTCCGACGCGCTCTGGGCGCGCACCGGCCGCATCTTTCTGACCGGCACCCAGGCCCTGGTCCGCCTGATGCTGATGCAGCGGCAGCGCGATGCGGCCGCGGGGTTGAACACCCAAGGCTTCATCAGTGGCTATCGCGGCTCACCACTCGGGATGGTGGACCTGGCCGTCTGGAAGGCAGGCCCGAAGTTCCTGGAGCAGGGCATCCGCTTCCTGCCCGCGATCAACGAGGAACTCGCTGCCACCGCGGTGCTGGGAACGCAGCGCGTGGAAGCCGACCCGCAGCGCACTTGCGAAGGCGTGTTCGCGCTGTGGTACGGCAAGGGTCCGGGCGTCGACCGCGCGGGCGATGCGCTGAAGCACGGCAACGCGTATGGCGCGTCAC
>DATNCB010000909.1:0-2296 GCA_035571715.1 Ramlibacter sp. | reverse complement strand
CCGGCGCTGCCGTCGCCACCAAGGACATATCGGTTCGGGAGCCCATGCAGCAAAAGACACCTTATGCGGGTGTTGTCGCGGGCAACGATGCGACCGCAAAGGCCTTGCTGGAACTGGCCAGGTTCGTGCTCGAAAGAGCTGAATGAGGACCTCGCATTAGGTCAGCATCTTCTTTAGCGTCTCGTCCCTGTCCACAAAGTGATGCATCAGCGCGGCGCCGGCATGCACCACCGTCAGCGCAATCAGCGCGTAGCCCGACCATTTGTGCGCCTGGACGAAGGCCTGGAAAAGGTAGTCATCTTTCGGTACCAGGTCCGGCAGGTCGAAAAGGTCGAGGAGCGACACCGGAAAGCCGGCAGCCGAGGACATCAGCCAGCCGGTGACCGGCAGCGCGAACATCAAGGCGTACAGACACAGGTGAACCAGTCGCGCGGCCACTTTTTGCCAGTCGAGGAGCGTTTCGACCAATGCGGGCAGTGCATGCCCGACGCGCCAGCCCAGCCGCAACAGCACCAGCGCGAGCGCGAACATGCCAATCTGCTTGTGGTAGAGGATCAGGACGATCTTCCGGGTATCGAAGCCGACGTCGGGCAGGCTCGCCATGTACAGGCCCATCACGACCAGCACCGTGAGCACGATCGCCATGAGCCAATGCAGCGCGACGGCCACGATACCGTACCGCTGCGGGGCGGCTGGGGCGGCTGGAGCCGGGTGTACTGACTGCATGGCAAGCGTTAGTCCTCCGCGCCAGCTGAAGGTTCATGCGGCGCCGGGGAAAACGGCTTGCCCGGGAATCGGCGGCGGGGCTCTACGGCTTATCTCCGATCAGGGGGAATCGCTTCAAGGCCCGACCAGGAAATCCGAAGCGTCGACCGTACCTGTGACTCCGGTGAGGTCGATCGTCGCGAAAAGCGTCCGGCCAGTCGTGGTGTTCCCGCCGTTCGCGTCGAAGAAGAGGTTGCCGGTGGTCGTGTCGTAGATCACGCGCACACTGGCTGCAAATGCCGTTGTCGCCGCATTCGCTCCAGCCGCGAATTCTGTCGCCTGCAGGGGGTTGCCTACCGCGGTGGCGAGATTGAAGATCGCGTCCGACAACGAGATCTTGTCCGTCGCATTCGCGTTGAAGTCGGCGATCCGATCGACATTGGTTGCCGACAAAGCCGTGTCGAAGACAATAGTGTCGCTACCAGCTCCTCCGACCAGCACGTCATTGCCATCGCCACCCTGCAGGTTATCGTTACCGTCGCCACCGACCAGCACGTCGTCACCCGCCCCTCCTTGGAGGATGTCGTTACCGGCTCCACCGGACAGCAAGTCGTTGCCCGCTCGGCCCAACAGAGTGTCGTCGCCACCGTTGCCGAAGAGCAGATCCCCGCCGAGATTGCCGCCGTCGATCGTTTGAGCGACCGAAGTGCCGGCGACGACGTCCGCGCTGTTCCCGTTCGGCGCGGTAAAGGTTGCGCCTGCGAAGACGTTGTAGCTGCCGGCTAACGCGTAGCCGGCGTAGGTCTGTCCGGTGGCGAAGGTGATATTTTCGACCGCGTTCCCTGCATAGTGGTTCAGCACGGTGATGTGTTGATTGTTGACGTCGATCACCAGGTCGCTGCCGACCTTCTCGAAGTTCAGTACGGTCAACAGGGCGTTGTTGCCGGTGATCGCGATGGTATCGTTGTTGCCGCCGGGATCGGAGATCGTGTTGACCCCGGTTGCCGTCGCGCTGAAGCTGAATGTATCGTTGCCTCCCGTTCCAATGATCCCGTCGTCGAGCCCGTTGATCGTGACCGACACCAGCTGCGACGCGCTGCCGTCAAAGGAGTGCGCGATAAAACTATCGGGAAGAGACTGCCCGGTGTTCAATGCCTGGACCGCAGCCAACGCGTTGTTGACTGAATAGGTCCAAGCTCCATTGGCCGCGAGCGTGAAGGTGCCGTACGTGCCGGCCGCCGTGGGCTGCGCGGTGAAGCTTGACTCACCGGTGTCCGGGTCGGTGATCGTCAGCAACCCGCTGGTCGTCAGCTGGCCTGCGACGACGTTCGTGTCTTCCTGGACGCTGCCGGTATGCACGCCCGCTATGGTGGCCGGGTCGTTGGTGCCGGTGATCGTGAGGGTCTCGGTCTGGGCCACGGTGGCGCCCTGTGCATCCTTCACGTTGTAGCTGACCACGATGGAGCTGCTCTGGCCAACGGCCAAGTGGTTGAACGCGGCATTGGACGGATCGATGCTCACAGTGTTGCCCGAAACGCTCACGCCGGCCGGCGCCGTGCCGGAGGCCGGCCCGCCGTCCACGCTGTAAGTG
>DATNCB010000908.1:0-2606 GCA_035571715.1 Ramlibacter sp. | reverse complement strand
AGCAACCCGAGGATCGAGATCGTCACCGCGGAGAACCTGGCCTGACCGGCTGGGAGTAAGGCTCCGGCGGCGAGCGTGGCGGGAAACGCCCGCAGTGACCATAATCGGGCACCACTCCCAAGCGCGCGGCGATGAAGAAATTCACCAACCTTCCGAGCGACCTCGTGTATGAAAGCATGCTGGGGTTCGCGGCCGCTCATGCTCAGCTGGTGAACGTGAACCTGGACCCGCTCTTCGTCACGCGCAAGAGCCCCAATCGCGCCAAGGTGGCGCTGATCTCCGGCGGCGGTTCCGGCCACGAGCCGCTGCACACCGGCTTCGTCGGGGTCGGCATGCTCGACGCGGCATGCCCCGGCCAGGTGTTCACCGCGCCCACGCCCAATCAGATGCTGGCCGCGGCCAAGGCCGTCGGCGGCGAAGCCGGTGTGCTGTTCATTGTGAAGAACTACCCCGGCGACGTGACCGATTTCCAGATGGCGATGGACATGATGGAGGGCGAATTCGCATCGGTGCTGGTCAATGACGATGTGTCGGTCGACGTGGGCGGCCATGCGGCCGGCCGCCGCGGCGTGGCCGGCACGCTGGTGGTCGAGAAGATCGTGGGCGCCGCCGCCGAGCGCGGAGACGACCTGGCCGCCTGCAAGCGGCTGGGCGACCAGGTCAACGCCCGCACCGGGTCGATGGGCGTGGCGCTCACCAGTTGTACCGTGCCGGAAGCGGGCGTCGCGACCTTCGAGATCGGGTCCGACGAAATGGAAATCGGCGTCGGCATCCACGGCGAGCCGGGCCGCCGGCGCGCGGCGTTCCAGCCGGCCAATGCCATCGTGCGGGAACTGATGAGCGCAATCCTGAAGGACCTAGTGCCGAAGAAGGGGCAGGAGGTGCTGCTGCACGTCAACGGCCTGGGCGGCACGCCCCTGATAGAGCTGTACCTGCTGTACCAGCTGGCCAGCGAACACCTGCGCGGGGCCGGCCTGGTGCCGGTGCGCTCGCTGGTGGGCAACTACACGACTTCGCTGGAGATGGCCGGTGCTTCGCTCACGGTCACACTGCTGAGCGATGAATTGAAGTCGCTCTGGGACGCGCCCGTCGCGACACCGGCCTTGCGCTGGTGAGGCACCAGCGAATTCATTTCTTGCCGCTTTCGGCCCAGCGGCGATAGCGCTCCAGGTTCTCCGCATTGGGCGGATACAGGCCGGGCAGCGCGGCGCCTTCATCGACCCGGCTCATGATCCAGGTCTCGAGCCGCTCCTGTTCGACGCACGCCGCCACGACTTCATCGAGCAGCGCGGCCGGGATCAGCACCGCGCCGTCCTGATCGACCACGATGATGTCGTTCGGAAACACCGCCACGCCGCCGCAGCCGATCGGCTCCTGCCAGCCCACGAAGGTCAGGCCCGCGACCGATGCCGGCGCTGCCGTCCCCTGGCACCACACCGGCAGGCCCGTGCCGAGCACGCCCGCCACGTCGCGCACCACGCCATCGGTCACGAGGCCCGCGACACCGCGCTTTTGCATGCGCGCGCAAAGGATGTCGCCGAAGATGCCTGCGTCCGTCACGCCGAGCGCGCCGACAACGGCGATGCAGCCGGGCGGCATGTCCTCGATCGCCGCGCGCGTGGAGATCGGCGAAGCCCACGACGCCGGTGTCGCGAGGTCCTCGCGCGCGGGCACGAAGCGGAGCGTGAAGGCACGGCCCACCAGGCGCGGCTGCCCCGTTGCCAGCGGCCGCGTGCCGCGCAGCCAGACATTCCTCAGGCCCTTCTTGAGCAGCACGGTGGTGACGGTGGCGGTCGATACGCCCATCAACGCGCTGGCGGTCTTGGGATCGATAGCAAGGGTTTCGACAGTCATGGGGTTTCCTTGGGATTTGTCTTCAGCACCGATTCCAGCATCGCGCCGGCGGCAAGGCAAACATCATCGCTTCCCGGAGGCGCGATCATTTGCAGCCCCATCGGCCGGCCGTTGACGCCCACGGCACCCGGCACACTCACGCACGGCGCGCCCAACAATGTCCAGGCGCGGTTGAAGGTCGACGCGCCGGTGCTCGCGTAACCGGTCGGCGGCTCGTCGGGCGCGCTCGGCGACAGCAGGACATCGATGCCGGGCAGCCAAATTGCACATTCGCTGCGAGTTCGCGCCAACGCGGCCTGGGCCTTCGCGTAAGCCTCGTCCGAAATCTGCGTCGACGCTGTCAGGTACTCGCGCAGCAGCGGCGACAGACGGTCCGCCGCCGTTTCCATTTCGCGCCGCAACGCGCGCATCGCTTCCCAGCCCTGTACCGCATCGTGCGCGACGAAAGCCTCGCGAGCCCATGAGGGCAGCGTGCAGTTCAACACGCGCACGCCTGCCTCGCGCAGGGCCGCGGTCGCGCGATCCATCGCCTGCCCGGCGCTGGCCGACAGTTCGCCCCAGGGATAGGCATCGGGCACCCCGACCACCCAA
Organism: Ramlibacter sp.; assembly: GCA_035571715.1. Taxonomy (GTDB): domain Bacteria; phylum Pseudomonadota; class Gammaproteobacteria; order Burkholderiales; family Burkholderiaceae_C; genus Ramlibacter. The sequence continues at coordinate 161 of DATNCB010000908.1, read as the reverse complement.
TCGGCCGGAGCGCGCGCAGCCTGCGCCACGATGCGCCTGCCGCTCACGGCCTGCGCAAACAGGCTCACTTCCTGCACGGTGCGCGCGAACAGGCCGACCGTGTCCAGCGACCACGAGAAGCATTTCATCCCCGCCGTTGGCAGCACGGCGAAGCTGGGCTT
>DATNCB010000907.1:0-2860 GCA_035571715.1 Ramlibacter sp. | reverse complement strand
CGCCTGGTGCCGGTGGCGGTGCTCGTGGCGCTCCGAAAGATGCAGCGCCACCCCGATCGCCATCAGCACGCCGGCCGCAACCAGCGGCGCGGTGATGTCTTCGCCCAATAGCGCGATGGCCAGGACGGCCCCGAAAAAAGGCGCCACCGAAAAATAAGCGCCGGTGCGCGCCGTACCGAGCTCGCGCAGCCCGACGACGAACAAAGCGAGGCTGGCGCCGTAGCTGGCGAAGCCGACCAACCCCGCCGTAGCGACCACGGACAGCGGCGGCCAGGCGGCGCCCAGCGCCAGGGCCAGCACGAGATTGGTCGTGCCCGCCGCCAGACCTTTGACCATCGCGATCCACGAGGCATCGGCCAGCGACACCTTACGCGTGAGGTTGTTGTCGATGGCCCAGGCCAGACAGGCTGCGGCGACACACAGCGCGGGCTGCCATTGCGGCCAGCTCATCTGCCCCGGCCAGGCCAGCACCAAGCCGCCGGCGACGATGGCCAGCATGCCCAAGGCAATCCGCCGGTCGAAATTCTCCTTGAAGACGAACCAGGCCAACAAGGCGGTGAACACCGCTTCGGCATTGAGCAGCAATGAAGCCCCCGAAGCCGGCATGCCGGCCAGCCCCACCATCAGCAGCACCGGCCCTACGACACCGCCAACCAGGATCGCGCCGGCCAGCCAGCCAGTTTCAGTGGGCGCCAGCTGCACCGCCGGCGCACGCGCGACAAGACGCAGCAGCGCCAGTCCAACGCCCGATCCCAGATAAAGCAGCGCGGCCAACAGCCAAGGACTCGCCTGCGCCAGCAGCAACTTGGCCAGCGGCGTGCCGGCGCCGAAGAGCAGCGCGGCCGCCAAGCTGGCCAGCACGCCGCGCGGCAAGGCAAGCCCGATCACCTGTGCGTGCTTTCCGGGTGGCAGGCGCAGGCCTCGCCATGCGCCGCCGCCACCAGTTCGTGCAGGATGCCGCACTCGTGCGTCGCATGGTCGGCGTCGCAACTGTCATGCAGCGTCGAGAGCTGCCGCTCCAGCGCCCGCAGGCTGGCCAGGCGCGCGCGCACTCGCGTCAACTGGGCTTCGATCAGCGCGTCGATGTCGCCGCGCTCGTCGCGCGCACCACCGACGAAATCCAGCAGCCGCTTGACATCCGCCAGCGGCATGTCCAGCGCGCGGCAGTGGCGCACGAAAGCCAGCCGCTCCAGATGCTGGTCGCCGTAGCTGCGATAACCGTTGGCCTCCCGCGAAGGCGCCGACAGCAGCCCGGCCTTCTCGTAATAGCGGATGGTTTGCACCTCGACCCCGGTAGCGCGGCTCAAGTCACTGATCTTCATGGTTTTCACGCAAAGGCTGCCCGGATGTAGGGCCTTTCATGCTAACCGCCTTGACCTTGTAGTGGCTTCATGGTTTTCAATGACCTGAACCGAAACCAAGGAATGACGATGTCAGCGCATTGCCACGACTGCCAAGCCCACGATGACCCCCAGCGGCTGCCGGCGCCCGGCTACCGCCGCGTCCTGTGGATCGCGCTGCTGATCAATGTGGTCATGTTCGGCGTTGAGATCGTGGCCGGGCTGAGCTCGGGCTCGGTGTCGCTGCTGGCGGATGCGATCGACTTCTTCGGCGATGCCGCGAACTACGGTGTCACCCTCGCGGTACTGAGCCTGGGCTTGGTGTGGCGTGCCCGTGCGGCGCTGCTCAAGAGCGCGAGCATGATCGTTTTCGGAAGCGCCGTGCTGGGCAAAGCGCTTTGGTCGATGAGCCAGGGAGTGCCACCCGAGCCGCTGACCATGGGCCTGATCGGCGCACTGGCGCTGGCGGCTAACCTGGGCGCGGCGGCGCTGCTTTACGCCTATCGAGCGGGCGACGCCAATATGCGCGGCGTGTGGCTGTGCACACGCAACGACGCGATCGGCAATCTGGCGGTGATGCTGGCGGCGCTGGGGGTGTTCGGCACCGACACGGCTTGGCCCGACCTCGCCGTGGCGATGGTGATGGCGGGCCTCGCGATCAGTTCGGGTTGGACCGTGATGCGCCAGGCCCGGCGCGAGTTGGCGTGGGGAGCGGCAACCTGACTCGCGCCTTCAGCGCAGGATCTTGCCCAGCAGCAGGCCGATCGCAAAGGCGCCGGCCACCGTGCTCAGCGGATGCATCCTGATTTGATCGCGCGCATAGCTGCCGTACTCTTCCTGCATCGTCATCATTCTTTCGCTGCCGGTCGACACGGTCTGTTCGAGCTTGTCGACGGTTTCATGGGCCCTCTGGGCGACGCGGTGCACCACGTTGCCGTCCATCCCAGTCACGCCTGGGCCATTCATGCTGGTAATGCTGTCGCTGGTTTCGTTCATGGGTGCTTCCTCTCGGGCATTCGAAAAAATCGCCAGCGGCGCCGGCGAAATCCCACTGTAGAAAGCTCGGCACTTTCGTGCTGTCGGTCAAAGCGCAGCAACTCATGTAGGACAAGTCCTGCGGCAGAGGTGCTAGTGACCCATATCAATGATGATTGGCGCGGTGCCATGGAAAATCAAACGCAAGGAATTGAAACCAGGAAGGAACAAACGGTGAAAGCACTCCAACACATTCTCGTTGCCGGCGCCATCGGCAGCGCAGCGGCCTGCGCCGGACTGGCGCACGCGCAAACCACATCCGGCCACGAGCAGCACGCCGCGGCGCCAGCAGCCAAGGTCGCTAAGGCCGACATGACCGAAGGCGAAGTGCGCAAGGTGGACAAGGCAAAGAAGACGATCACGCTCAAACATGGCCCGATCAAGAACCTCGACATGCCGCCGATGACGATGGTGTTCGAGGCAGCGGATGCTTCGCTTCTGAACAAGGTCAAGGCCGGCGACAAGGTTCGCTTCGTGGCCGCCGA
>DATNCB010000906.1:0-7178 GCA_035571715.1 Ramlibacter sp. | reverse complement strand
GAAGTCGTGTGCGCCGCGATGCCGGAGCCGTTCCGCGCGGTGGGCCTGTGGTACGAAGATTTCCCGCAGGCCACCGACGACGAGGTACACGATCTGCTGGAAGAGGCGCGGCGCGAGCAAGCGATGCCGGCGCATTAGGAGCACAAGAACATGGCCGCGCACACCTCGGAAGCAACCCGTACCGACGGCGAATTGATCACCGGCCTTGCGCATCACTTGCAGCCGCTCGCCGGCAAGTCGCGCGACTACGACGCACTGCTCGACCTGATCGGCACGGCGCGCTTTGCGCTGCTCGGGGAAGCATCGCACGGAACGCGCGAGTTCTACCGCGAGCGGGCCGAAATCACCAAGCGCCTGATCACCGAGAAGGGCTTCACCGCCGTGGCGGTGGAGGCCGACTGGCCCGATGCCTGGCGCGTCAACCGGTATGTGCGCGGCCTGTCCGATGACCGCGACGCACCGATGGCGCTGGCCGGCTTCCGCCGCTTTCCTTCGTGGATGTGGCGCAACCACGAAGCGCGCGATTTCGTCGAGTGGCTGCGCGACTACAACACCGGGCGCGGCCGCGAAGCGCAGGTGGGCTTCTACGGCATCGACCTGTACAGCCTGTTCACCTCGATCCAGGCCGTGCTCGCGTACCTGGACCGCAGGGATCCGGAAGCGGCGCGCAAGGCCCGCGCGCGTTACGCCTGCTTCGATCATGCGCGCGAGGATAGCCAGGCCTATGGCTACTCCGCCGGCTTCGGCCTCACGGCCAGCTGCGAGGACGAGGTGGTGCAGCAGCTGCGCGAGATGAACCGCCGCGCCGCCGAAGTGTCGCAACTCCCGGCACTGGCACGCGATGCCGCTTTCTACGCCCAGCAGAATGCCCGGCTGGTGCGCAACGCCGAGGAGTACTACCGCACCATGTTCCGCGGCCGCGTCTCCTCGTGGAATCTGCGCGACAGCCACATGATGGAGACGCTGCAGGCGCTGGAGCGCCATCTCATGGCGGATCGCCGGTCGCCGCCGCGCATCGTGGTGTGGGCGCACAACTCGCATCTGGGCGACGCATCGGCCACCGAGATGGGCAACATCGGAGAATGGAACGTGGGCCAGCTGGTGCGCGATCGCTATGGCGACGAGGCGGTGCTGGTGGGCTTCAGCACGTATCGCGGCTGGGTGACGGCCGCCAACGAATGGGACGAGCCGCCGCAGCGCAAGCAGGTACGCGACGGCCTGGCGGGAAGCTGGGAAGACATCTTCCACGAGACCGGCACCGACCGCCTGCTGCTGGTCCTGCGCGGCAATGACGAACTGCATTCGCTGATCGCGTCGCCGCGCCGGCTGCAGCGCGCTATCGGCGTGATCTACCGCCCGGAGACCGAGCGCCAGAGCCACTACTTCTACACGCGCCTGGCCGAGCAGTTCGACGCGATGATCCACATCGACGAAACGCACGCGCTGGAGCCGCTGGACGAGGTCGCGGCGTGGAACACGGGCGAGCCGCCGGAAACTTATCCCTCCGGCGTCTGATCGCGGCGCCCCGGTTCTGAGCTTCGCTCCGATAAACTGGGAAGCGAACCCACCAGGAGCTGTTCAATGCCGGCGAATGCGCTACAGCAGGCGGTCCAGTTCGCGATCGACCACGAGAGCACCTGGGACCGCGACGTCAACGGAGTGTGGGGCGTGCACCGGGACGATCCGCCGCCGTGGAACCGTTTGCTGGGTCCGGTGCATCGGCGTGGGCCGGTTTCCGGAACGATCCTGGCCGGCAGCAAGCCCCTGGTGTCTTGGGGCGAGCCCAAGCGTGCAGACCTGACGTTCAGCGTGGCCAAGACCTACCTCGCGCTGCTGGCCGGCATCGCGCACGACTGCGGCTTATTGCCGGATGTGGATGAGCCCGTGGTTGCGCGCGTGCACGGCATTGGCTTCGACGAAGGCCGCAATGCCCGCGTGACCTGGGCGCACATGCTGCAGCAGACCAGCGAATGGAGCGGCGAATGCTGGGGCGTGCCGGACCAGGTCGACCGCTATCGTGCCGTGACATTCGGCAAGGCATCGAACGGCAAGAAGGGCGATCCGCGCCCGCTGCAGGAACCGGGCACTTACTGGGAATACAACGACGTACGCATCAACCAGCTTTCGCTCGCGTTGCTGCACCTGTTCCAGCGTCCGCTGCCCGACGTGTTCCGCGAAGCGGTGATGCGACCGATCGGAGCCAGCGAAGATTGGAACTGGGTCGGCTATGACAATTCCTGGGTGACGATCGCGGGCCGGCGTATGCAGTCGGTGCCCGGCGGAACACACTGGGGCGGCGGGGTATCCATCAGCAGCGAAGACCAGGCCCTGGTCGGCCAACTTATGCTTAGCGACGGTCTGGCCAGGGGAAAACGCGTGCTCTCGGCCGAGTGGCTGCAGCGCATGCGCACGCCCTGCGAACTTGCGCCCTACTACGGTTACCTCACCTGGCTCAATCACTCACGAAAGGTGTTCCCGAGCGTGAGCGCTTCCAGCTATTTCGCCATGGGTGCCGGCAGCTCATTCACTTGGATGGATCCGGACCGGCAGATCGTGGTGGTGGTGCGCTGGCTGAACCCGGTGCATGCCGACGAGTTCTTCGGCCGGGTGACGCGGGCCGTGGAGTCTCTCGCCTGACCTGCATCAGGCGTAGGAGGGCTGGTTCGTGCGCCGCCGCGCGAGCCGCACGATCAGCACCAGCGCGATCAGGCCGAAGAACGTGAACGCCACGAACGACCAGTTGGCCAGCGAGCCGCCCAGAAAAGTCCAGTCGACTTTGCTGCAGTCGCCGCTGCCCTTGAAGATCATGGGAACGACACGCCGCAGCGGAAAGGTTTCGATCATCCCGTAGAAGTCGCGCCCGCACGAGGCCTCCTCGGGCGGATACCACTGCAGCCAGCTCTGGCGCGCAGCGACGAAAGCACCGAAGCCGGCGGCCGCCAGCATCAGCACACTGCCGCCGATCAGGACGCCGCGATTGCGCGACAGCGCCGTGAGCCCGGCGATCAGCACCACCAGGACCATCGCATAACGCTGCACGATGCACATCGGGCAAGGCTCCAGGCCCACCACATGCTGCAGGTAGAGGCCGGAGGCCAGCATGCCCACGCCAATGGCGCTCACCAGCGCGAGCACGCGCCGAGGCGCCGTATCAAACCAGTCGATCAAGATCTTCCTCCGACACCTGAGTTCACTCCACGAACACGCGGGCCCGGCGCGGCGTCACCACCAGCGTCTCGCCCTCACGAAATCCCAGATCCCTGTATTGCTGCGCTGGAATCTGCGCCTCAATGATGGAATCCTTGTCATTGTCTCCTGGCGGTTTGGTGTCGCCGGCCGGAATAAGTTCCAGCCGGGCGATCGGCCCGACCACGATGGCGCGGCTCAATTGGACCACGATCCCGCGCGGCCGCCCGTCCGCGTCCACGCCTTCGCCGGGCGAATAGCGCCGCACGTCCAGGTCGTGCGGGCGTACGTAGGCGAAAGCCTTGGCGTTCTGCGCGTCAGCATGTTCCGGTGCGGCGATCTGAAGGCCTTCCAGGTGGATCTCGCCTTCGTGAGCGCGGCCATGGAACAGGTTCACGTCGCCCAGGAAGCCGTAGACGAACGGGCTGGCTGGGTGATCCCAGACCTCCTGTGGAGAGCCCAATTGCTCCACCTTGCCGGCGTTCATCAGCACCACGCGATCGGCCACCTCGAGCGCTTCTTCCTGGTCGTGCGTGACGAAGATGCTGGTGACGTGGAGCTCGTCGTGCAGGCGGCGCAGCCAGCGCCTGAGCTCCTTGCGCACCTTGGCGTCCAGCGCGCCGAAGGGCTCGTCCAGCAGCAGCACCTTGGGCTCGACCGCCAGCGCGCGGGCCAGGGCGATGCGCTGGCGCTGGCCGCCGGAAAGCTGCGAGGGAAAGCGGTCGGCCAGCCAGTCCAGCTGCACCAGGCCCAGCAGGTCGTGCACCTTCTTCTTGATTTGCGGCTCGGTCGGTCGCTGGCCGCGCGGCTTGACACGCAAGCCGAATGCGACGTTTTCGAACACGGTCATGTGACGGAACAGCGCGTAGTGCTGGAACACGAAGCCGACCTGGCGCTCGCGCACATGCACGTCGGTCGTGTCTTCGCCGGCGAACAGAATGCTGCCGGCGTCGGCCGTTTCCAAGCCGGCGATGATGCGCAGCAGCGTCGTCTTGCCGCAGCCGGAGGGACCGAGCAAGGCGATCAGCTCGCCCGACTGGATATCCAGCGACACATCGCGCAGCGCGTGGAACTCGCCGAATTTCTTGCTGACGTTGCGGATTTCGATGCTCATGTCGCCTCCTTCAAAATCGGCCGCTCCGGCGGCACCTCGGCCGCGGCCTTCATCTCGCGCTCGTGGCGCCACTCGACCACCGACTTGATCACCAGTGTCACCAGCGCCAGCAGCGCCAGCAGCGACGCCACCGCGAAAGCCGACACCGACTGGTACTCGTTGTAGAGGATTTCCACGTGCAACGGCATGGTGTTGGTCTGGCCGCGGATGTGGCCCGACACCACCGACACCGCGCCGAACTCGCCCATCGCCCGCGCGTTGCACAGGATCACCCCGTAGATCAGTCCCCACTTGATATTGGGCAGTGTCACGTGCCAGAAGGTCTGCCAGCCGTTGGCGCCCAGCACGATGGCGGCCTGCTCCTCCTCGTTGCCCTGGGCCTGCATCAGCGGGATGAGCTCACGGGCAATGAAGGGAAAGGTGACGAAGATGGTCGCCAGCACGATGCCCGGCACGGCGAAAACGATCTTGACGTCGTGCGCTGCCAGCCACGGCCCGAACCAGCCCGCGGCGCCGAACAGCAGCACGTAGATCAACCCGGCCACCACCGGAGAGACCGAGAACGGCAGGTCCACCAGCGTGGTGAGAAAGGCCTTGCCGCGGAACTCGTACTTGGCGATGGCCCAGGCGGCGGCGATGCCGAAGATCAGGTTCAACGGCACGGCGATGGCCGCGGTGATGAGGGTAAGCGAGATCGCAGACCACGCATCGGGCTCGCGCAGTGCCGCGAGGTAGGCGCCCGCGCCCTGGCGCAATGCCTCGGCGAACACCGCCGCGAGAGGCAGCACCAGAAACAACAGGATGAAGGCGAGTGCGATGGCAATCAGTGCATTGCGCACCCATGGCGCCTCGGTCGCGACGATCCGCCTTTGCCTCAGGTCGCTCATGCTGCCCCCGGCATCAAGGCTTCTGCGTGCCTGCGGATGTACGCCGGGGGCCGGCCGCACTGCGCTGGTCGATCCCCGCAAGCGGGGCCCCTCGCCCTTCGCTTCATGCGGCCCCCGACCGTCGCCGCTGCCAGCCTTGCAAGGCATTGATGATGAGCAGCAGCAGGAACGAGATCACCAGCATCACGACGGCCACCGCGGTGGCGCCGCCGTAGTCGTACTGCTCGAGCTTGCCGATGATCACCAGCGGCGTGATTTCCGAAACCATCGGCACGTTGCCCGCGATGAAGATCACCGAGCCGTATTCGCCGATGGCGCGGGCAAACGCCATCGCGAAGCCGGTCAACAAGGCCGGTGCGATCGAGGGGAAGATCACCTTGACGAAGGTCTGCCAGCGGGTGGCTCCCAGGCACATCGCGGCCTCCTCCAGCTCTTTCTCGTTGTCCTCGAGCACCGGTTGCACCGTGCGCACCACGAACGGCAGGCCGATGAAGATCAGCGCGATCACGACTCCGTTCGGGTTGAACGCCAGTTTGATCCCCATGGGCTCGAGGTACTGGCCGAGCCAGCCGTTGCCGGACAACAGCGCCGTGAGCGAGATGCCGGCCACCGCGGTGGGCAGCGCGAACGGCAGGTCCACCAGCGCATCGACGATCTTCTTGCCGGGAAAGCTGTAGCGCACCAGCACCCACGCGACCAGCAGGCCGAACACGACGTTCACGAGGGCCGCGATCAGCGATGCGCCGAAGGTCAGGCGATAGGAGGCGAGCACACGCGGCGATGTGATCGCCGTCCAGAACTGGTCCCAGCTCAGCGTGAAGGACTTGAACACCAGTGCCGACAGCGGGATCAGCACGATGAGGCTGAGATACAGCAGCGTGTAGCCCAGCGTCAGGTTGAAGCCGGGCAGGACTTTCTTGCTGCCGCCGCGCGAAGGCACAGCCGCGCCCGGCAGCGGAACCCCCAGCGATGCGGCAGTCATCGCCTATTTCACCGTGTAGATCTTGTCGAACTGGCCGCCGTCATTGAAGTAGACCTTCTGCGCTTCCGACAGCGAGCCGAACAGCTCCTGCACCGTGAACAGCTTGATCGGCTTGAAGGTGCCGGCATACTTCTTCAGCACCGCGGCCGAACGCGGCCGGATCGAGTGCTTCGCGGCGATCTCCTGGCCTTCGTCCGAATAGAGATACTGCAGGTAGTCCTTCGCAAGTTGGGCCGTGCCCTTCTTGGCCACCGTGCGCTCGACCACAGCCACCGGGTTTTCGGCCACGATGCTGATCGACGGATAGACCACATCGACCTTGCCTTCACCGAACTCCTTGTTGATCGACACGACTTCGGATTCGAACGTGACCAGCACGTCGCCGGTATTGCGCTGCAGGAATGCGGTGGTGGCATCGCGTCCGCCGCGCGCCAGCACCTGCACGTTCTTGTACATCTTCGCGAGGAACTCCTGCGCCTGCGCGTCGGTGGCGCCCTTCTTCTTCACGTAGCCCAATGCCGCCAGGTAGGTGTAGCGGCCGTTGCCGCCGGTCTTCGGGTTGATCACGACTACCTGCACGCCCGGCCTGGCCAGGTCGTCCCAGTCCTTGATGCCTTTTGGGTTGCCGTTGCGCACCAGGAACAGCATGGTGGAAGTGGTCGGCGCCGCGTTGTGCGGGAAGCGCTTCTGCCAGTCCTTGGCGACCACGCCCTTCTCGGCCAGGAATTCGATGTCGGTGGTGGTGTTCATGGTCACCACGTCGGCCTCCAGGCCATCGGCCACCGCGCGGGCCTGCGCGCTCGAGCCGCCGTGGGCCTGCTCCACCTTCACGTCCTTGCCCGCGGTCTTCTTGTACCAGGGCACGAAGGCAGCGTTGATGTCCTTGTAGAACTCGCGGGCGACGTCGTAGGAAACGTTCAGCAGGGTCTGGGTCTGGGCGGAGGCGATGCCGCTGGCGGCAAGGGCCGCAGCGGCGAGGAACAGCTTGATCTTCATTCTCTGGATTATT
>DATNCB010000905.1:0-1757 GCA_035571715.1 Ramlibacter sp. | reverse complement strand
ATCGGCCGGCTTTTTCCCGGGTCTCCGAACTGGGCATCCGCTACCTGCCGTACAGCCAGCTCAAAGAGCATGCCAAGGCGATCAGCCGCTTCGGCTCGGGAATCAAGCCCCTGATTGAAATCTCGCAGCGGCTCTAGCGCTCATGACACATTTGTAATCTGAAGGTCAGCAAGGCGCGGGACCGTTGCCTGTAAAGTGGCTCCACGTCGCGCGCTTTGATCCACGTCAACCGAGGCGCACCAGCGAAAAGTATCCTCCTGGAAACGGCCTCACGCGCCACCTAGCGATAATCGACCATGCTCTCCCAGCCCCAGCGTCTTCGCCGATTCGCAGTCTATGTACTGCTGGTCTGGCTGTTCGGGCTGGCCAGCGGCATCGTCAACGCGTGCGTTCTGCATCCGGGACTGAGCCACGAGACCGTTTCCGTTGCGCATGAACACGATGGCCAAGGGCATGTAGATGACGCCGCGGATCAGGCCAGTGACGATCACGAATGCGATCACGGGCGTCCGCCGTGTGAACGGTTGTGCGATGCACCCTCGGTCGTGCCACAGGCAGAAAAGCAGCAGAGCAATCCGCTGAGCGGCTTCTGGCTGGCTGCGGCGCCAATTCCGGCGTTCAATTTCCAGTGTTCGGCCGAACCGCGTCGTACCGTTTCCAGCGCCAGCTTGCGCTGGCATACGACGATTCCCATTCCGATAGCCTTCGTGCGCCTCACTTTGTAGCTAGTGCGCGGGCGCGCAGCGCGCCGGGCGAATTCGCGGGCCGGATACATCCGTCTTGCGCGGGTTCTGCTCTTCGTGCACGGCAAGCCCTCATCGATCAAGTCGAGTTGCTGAGCAAGCAACGCCGCAATGATTGTTCTGGAAGAAGGCTATGAAGAAGAATCTCCTATCGCTCTCGATACTCGCAACAGTCCTGGGCCTGGCTGCGCTTCCGTCCGTAACGGCCAGCGCCGAACTTGGCGAAAACGTGCAGGGCCTGCTCGAGCACGCGCGTGCCCAAAGCCCGGAGCTCGCGGCGATGCGCGCAGAGGCCGATGCCGCGGCGCAGCGCGTCCAGCCCGCCGGCGCGTTGCCCGATCCGGTGCTGCGCGTCGAGATGATGAACATCAACAACTACGGCACCGACGCCGGGTTCAACCTGCTGCCAAGCAAAGTTGGTGAAACCAAATACACGCTGATGCAGGCCCTGCCGGCCTGGGGCAAGCGCGACCTGCGCCGCGACGTTGCCAGCGCCGAGGTGCAGCAGGCTACGGCGCGCACATCCGCCGCCTGGACGGAACTGGCGATGAAGATCAAGACCGGCTACGCGCGCTACTTCCTGGCGGCCGGCAACGAGCGGCTGACGCGCGAGATCCTGGACCTCATGGCCCGGGTCGAGCAGATCGCGCAGGCGCGCTATGCCGGCGGGCTGGTAGCGCAGCAGGATGCGATCCGCGCCCAGATCGAGCAGACCACGATGCGCTCGGAGCTGATCATGCTGGAGAGCGAAAAGCGGCAGGTGCGCGCGCGCCTGAACGCGCTGCTGGCGCGCGATGCAGCCGCACCGCTGGCCGAGCCGCTGGCGCTGCGCCCGCTGCCCGCCGTGAGCGTTCTGGAATCAGCAGCACTGGTGCAACGTGCCCGCGCCAACAATCCGCAGCTGCTCGCCGAGGCAGCCCGCCTGCAAGGCGCCGAGAAGAACCGCGAGCTCACCCGCCGCAATCGCTATCCTGACTTCAACGTGGGAGTCTTCCCCAGCCAGGTGGGCTCACG
>DATNCB010000904.1:0-1729 GCA_035571715.1 Ramlibacter sp. | reverse complement strand
ATCGCTCCCGCTGTTCCAGGAAGCCACCAAGTTCGTGCGCCAGCTCGCCGCCAATCGCGGCACCATCCTGATGGTCGGCACCAAGCGCCAGGCCCGCGAAACCGTCGCGACCGAGGCCAAGCGCGCCGGCGTGCCTTACGTCGACCAGCGCTGGCTGGGCGGCATGCTGACCAACTTCAAGACCGTCAAGACCTCGATCAAGCGCCTGAAGGACATGAAGGCCCAGCAGGAAGGCGGCCTCGAGGCCATGAGCAAGAAAGAGCAGCTGATGTTCGCCCGCGAGATGGAAAAGCTCGAGAAGGACATCGGCGGCATCCAGGACATGACGAGCCTGCCCGACGCCATCTTCGTGATCGACGTGGGCTTCCACAAGATCGCTGTCTCCGAAGCCAAGAAGCTGGGCATCCCGCTGGTCGGCGTGGTCGACACCAATCACTCGCCCATCGGCATCGACTACGTGATCCCGGGCAACGACGACTCGTCCAAGGCCGTCACGCTGTATGCCCGCGGCATCGCCGATGCGATCCTGGAAGGGCGCTCCAGCGCCGTCACCGACGTGGTGAAAGCCGTGTCCGAAGGCGGCGACGAATTCGTGGAAGTGGACGAAGGCGCGCGCGCCTGACTTTCCTGCCAGCCGTGGGAAGGGGGCTTTCGAGGCCCCTTTTTTACAACCGCACACCGATTGAACTGAACATTACGAGGTAGAAAAATGGCTGCAATCACCGCAAGCATGGTCGCCGAACTGCGTGGCAAGACCGACGCGCCGATGATGGAATGCAAGAGGGCGCTGACCGAGGCGCAGGGCAACATGGACAAGGCCGAGGAGCTGCTGCGCGTCAAGCTGGGCAACAAGGCCGGCAAGGCCGCTGCCCGCATCACGGCCGAAGGCGTGGTGAGCGCATTCATCGACGGCACGACCGGCGCGCTGCTGGAAACCAACTGCGAAACCGATTTCGTGACCAAGAACGACAGCTTCCTGGCCATGGCCCGTGCCGCCGCCGAGCTGATTGCGAAGAAGAATCCGACCGACGTCGCGGCTCTGTCGGCGCTGCCGTACAGCCAGGACGGCTTCGGCCCCACGCTGGAAGACGTGCGCAAAGGCCTCGTCGGCAAGATCGGCGAGAACATGAGCTTTCGCCGGTTCAAGCGCTTTGCGGGCGCTAACAAGCTCGCTTCGTACCTGCATGGCACCCGCATCGGCGTGGTGGTGGAGTTCGACGGCGACGCGGTGGCCGCCAAGGACGTCGCGATGCACGTAGCCGCGATGAAGCCGGTCGCGCTGGCGGCGAGCGACGTGCCGGCCGACCTGATCGAGAAGGAACGCTCGATTGCCGTGGCCAAGGCCGAGGAAGATCGCAAGGTGGCCACTGCCGCCGGCAAGCCCGTGCAGTCCGCCGAAATCGTCGCCAAGCGCGTCGAGGGCGGCGTGCAGAAGTACCTCAAGGAAGTGTCGCTGTTCAACCAGCCCTTCGTGAAGAACGACAAGCAGACCGTCGAGCAGATGCTCAAGGCCGCCAGCACCAGCATCAAGGGCTTCACCCTCTACGTGGTGGGCGAGGGCATCCAGAAGAGGGTCGACGACTTCGCCGCCGAAGTGGCGGCCCAGGTGGCTGCCGCCAAGCAGGGCGCGTAAAACCGCCGCCGTTCGGGCTGAACGGTACACTCAACCCCGATCCAAAGGAGCCCGCAACATGCCCCATAGCCGCCCAGCCCACAAGCGTATCTTGCT
>DATNCB010000903.1:0-2144 GCA_035571715.1 Ramlibacter sp. | reverse complement strand
CAGATGGAGGAAACCGAGCGTTCCGACCAGTGCAACCACGGCCGCCCTACCTGGCGGCAGCTCACAGTGCGGGAACTCGATACGCTCTTCATGCGCGGGCGGTAGTGATTCGCTGAACTTTCCCGTGCTGAGGCACTCAGTCACTGCCATGAGACGCTGGATCCTGTTTGTCACCGCCGCCGTCATGGCAATCGCCCTGGTCATGGGCTGCGCCACCCTCGACGAGCAGCAGCGGGCCTGGATTTTCCAGCCCGGCGACCGCAGCTGGGGCAGCACGGCCGAACTGGCGCGGGACATGGACGACGTCTGGATCGACTTCGACTCGCAGGTCAGTGGCCAGAGCGCCAGGCTGCATGGACTCTGGCTCGCGGCCGAGGAACATCCGGCCGATGGACCCGTGATGTTGTACCTGCACGGCGCGCGCTGGAACGTGGAAGGCTCCGCGCCGCGTATCCGCCGCATGCAGGACCTGGGCTTTTCGGTGCTGGCCATCGACTACCGGGGCTTTGGCAAGAGCACGCCCGGCCTGCCATCGGAAGACATGGCGTATGAGGACGCGCGCGCTGCCTGGGATTGGCTGGCCGCGAAATATCCGCAGCGCGCGCGCTACATCTTCGGCCACTCGCTGGGCGGCGCAATCGCGATCGACCTGGCGGCCAAGGTGCCGGACGAGAGCGGTACCATCGTCGAAGGCACCTTCACCTCGATTCCCGACGTCGCGAGCAGCATGAAGTGGGGCTGGTTGCCGGTCGGGCCGCTGATCACGCAGCGCTTCGAATCGGTCAGGAAGGTGGCAAAGATCGGCTCACCGCTTTTGGTGGTCCACGGGGACAGCGACAACCTGATCAATATCGACTTGGGCCGCAAGCTGTACGAAGCGGCGAAGGGCCGCAAGCGCTTCCTCATGATCGAGGGCGGCTCGCATTACAGCACCATGTCGATGGGTGCGGCGAAGTACCGTGAGGCGCTGGCGGATTTGTTCAGCCTGCGCTGACGGCAACTACTTCCTGCCCCACTTTTCCAGCAGGCTACGCGCCTCACTCTGCAGTTTCTCCCCGTCGGACGCGGATAGCGGACCCAGTTGCTGCCAGGCGAGAACGTCCCGGTAGTCGGTCTTCGCGGCCTGCACCAGATGCAGCAGCTTGTCCTCGCTGCCACCGCCCAGTTCGACGATGGCCATCTGCACGCGCTCCTTCTCGCGTTCGTGAGGCTGCGTTCCGTAGAGGTCCAGGAGCGCCAGAATGGTTGGAAGATCACTGTCGGGGAAGGTGGCTTTGGCAGCCGCGACCACGTCGTCACGAGTGGGTGTCATTGGGGGCTGCAATTTTCGCTATCGCGTTGGAAAGATTGAAACGCGCTCTTGTTTCCAGGGCTGACCTGAAGTGCGCGGTGCCGTAGACGAAGGGGCGATCGAGGAAAGACTGCAGTATCGCGCGCCGCCTCTGCCGGAATATTGGCTCGGCGACGATCGAATATTCGTCACGGATCTGGACCTCGTACTCTCCAAAGCGTTGCTCGTCAGCGCCGAGAATGGACAGATCGATGTCCACGAGCAACTGCTCGTCTTGCGACGCCGGCAATGAAGTGTGCTTCGTTGCCCGCACGAGCGTCTCTACCCTCGCGGCCACATCGTCGGGCACCCCTGCCGAGGAAAGCGCGGCATGTGCCCAGTTGCCGCTTTGCTCTTCGTTGTCGGTCCGGCCCAAGTCGTAGATGGCATCGTGGAACCACAATGCGGCTTCGACCTCCGCCGGCCGCTGGGCCAGGTGCGATGAAGCCTCGAGACAGCTGATGCACTCTTCGAGGTGCTGAAGCGTGTGGTACTTGCGATGCGGCTCGGAGTAACGATGCACCAACTCGGCAAACGTCGGCGCGCCGTCGCCCGACGCGCCGACGCCCGGCCACATTCGCTGCCACGACTGCTGCAGGTCCGTCATGTTGCCGTCTGGAAGCGAGGAGCCGGTTGGCGCTTCCTTTTATGGGGCTGCGCGATAGAAGTAGTAGGCGGCCGTGTACGGAACCCGGGCCACCTGCCCGGCATTTGCCGCAGTGCACGGGTCAGCCGGCGCCACGCCGCCGACCGTCTGGACGCGCTGGATGCTCCTGGTTGCGCTGAACACCCCGGCGCCGCTGGTTGATTTGGC
>DATNCB010000902.1:0-3261 GCA_035571715.1 Ramlibacter sp. | reverse complement strand
GCTGAGCTGGTCGCGCAGGTCCAGCGTCGCCAGCGCATCGCAGGCGCCGTGGAAGGTGGCCGGATCCATCGCCAGGAAGCGCTGCTTGCGCTTCTCGATCAGCGCGGGGTTGCGCTGCTGAAACTCCGGCGCGAACAACCGACGCATGGCGACGTCGGCGATCGCACCGAGGCCCTTCTCCCTGGCGGCTGCGGACATGCCACGGAAGGCCGCGCGACCCGGTTCCGAAAAACACGCGCCGCAGTCGGCCAGCACCAGGCGCGCAGCGATGTTGCGATGGCGGATCGCCGTGAGCAGCGCGATAAAGCCGCCATAGCCATTGCCCAGCAGGATCGGCTGGTGCTTGAGATCGAATTTCCCGAGGGCGGCGGCGATGTGATCGGCGATCGCGTCGAGATTATTTCCAACCGGGTCCGACGCGCCGAACCCCGGCAGGTTGAGCGCCACGACCTGATGCGTCGCCGCCAGAGGCTGTGCGATCCGGTCGAAGCTCGACTGGTCTGCCAACAGCGAATGGAACAGCACGATCGGCGTGCCGCTGCCGCCGACGCGGGCACTCAGGCGTTTGTCGCCGACACTGACGCTCACTTCCTTGAACTCGGCGCTTGGCGCATTGGATGACGTTTGCATGGTCTGCCCCGGTTCCGCGCAATCAGTTCAGCCGCGACTGTTTGGCGGTGTCCTTGTACCAGTCGAACGGTGCGTCATCGAGACGCACCATCACGCTCTTCGTGTGGAAGTGCTGGTCGAACGATTCGGTGCCGCATTCGCGGCCGGTGCCAGAATCATTGACGCCACCCCAGGGCGAGGCGGGGTCGAGACGGTGGTGGTCGTTGATCCAGACGATGCCGCATTTCAGCCGGGCCGCCACGCGATGCGCGCGGGTGATGTCCTTGGTGCGGATGGCGCCGGCCAGCCCGAACGGCGAGTCGTTCGCCAGCGCCAGCCCTTCTTCCTCGGTGGCGAATTTGCTGACCGACACGAAGGGCCCGAACACCTCTTCCTGGAAGATGCGCATGCGCGGCGTGACGTCGGCGAACACCGTGGGCTCGACGAAGAATCCGTTCTTCAGCGCCGGATCGGCGGGCACCTTGCCGCCGGCCACCAGGCGGGCCTTGTCTTCTTCCAGCCCGATGCGCACGTAGTTCAGCACGCGCTGCTGCTGGCGCGCCGAGATGACGGGGCCGAGCTGCACCGACGGGTCGGACGGATTGCCGATGCGGATCGAGCGGGCCTTGGCGGCGAGCCGCTCGACAAATTCGTCATAGACCTTTTCCTGCACGATCTGGCGGCTGCCGCAGATGCAGGTCTGTCCGGCACCGATGAAAGCGCCAAAGGCCGCGTAGTTCACCGCCTGTTCGAGATCGAAGTCATCGAACACCAGCACCGGCGTCTTGCCGCCCAGTTCCAGCGTCTGGTGCGCGAAGTTGCTGCCCGCCAGTGCGCCCGTGATGCGGCCGGCTTCGGTGCCGCCGGTCAGGACCCACTTGGCCAGGCCGGGATGCTGCGCCAGCGCCTTGCCGGTGGTCGGCCCCAGGCCGGTGACGACATTGAAGCAGCCGGGCGGCAGGCCGGCTTCGACGAACAATTGCGCCAACCGGAGCGTGGTGAGCGGCGTGTACTCGGAGGGCTTCACCACCGTGGTGCAGCCCGAGGCCAGCGTGGGCGCCAGGCTCTTGACCATGATCATCAGCGGATGGTTGAACGGCGTCGAATTGCCGACCACGCCGACCGGCGTGCGCACCGTGTAGTTCAGGTAGTTGCCGTCCACGGGAATCACCGAGTCGCGCCGCGCGATCGCCAGGCCGGCGTTATAGCGGAAGAAATCCGGCAGGCGCGAAATCTGCGCGCGGGTTTCGTTGCGCGAGCGGCCGTTGTTGGCGGTCTCCAGCAAATACATCTCTTCCAGGTGCTCTTCGAACACGTCGGCCAGTTTGTTGATCAGCTTGGCACGCGTGCGGTTGGACAGGCCGGCCCATTGCGGACTTTCGAACGCCGCGCGCGCGCTGCGCACGGCGCGGTCCACGTCCTCGTCGCCGGCGTGGCTGATCTGCGCCAGCAATTGCCCGGTGGCCGGATTGAGCACATCGAGCAGCCCGGCCCCGGTGGCGGGTACTTCGCGGCCGTCGATGAACAGGCCGTGCATCGACGGCTCACTGCTGCTTGCCATGACGATTCCTTTTGAAGAAAAGGTTCAGCCCGCTCGCTTTTTTTGGATTGTCTGCGATATCACCAAAACAAGTGAATGCAGGTACATTGCGCGCATGAACTTCTGGCTGATCCAGAGCCTGAACAGCCTCGCGCTGGGCGGCGTGCTGTTCACACTGGCCGCCGGCTTCTCGCTGATCTTCGGGCTGATGCGCATCGCCAACCTGTCGCATGGCGCGTACTTCATGTTCGGCGCCTACATCGGCTTCACTGTGCTGGAGCGTGGCTACGGATTCGGTACGGCGGTGCTCGCCGCCGGCCTGGGAGTGGGCATCCTCGGTGGCATCGTGGAGCGCGTCGTGCTGCGGCGCCTCGCGGGCAACACGCTGTCGCAGGTGCTGGCCACGCTGGGGGTGGCCTTCGTCATTGCCGACGCGAGCCTCTGGATCTGGGGCGGCGATCCGCGGCCGGTGTCTGCGCCTGCGTTCCTGGCCGGCGGCGTGCAATTGTTCGGCCTCACGTTCCCGCTGTACCGGTTGGGCGTGGTGGCGTTCAGCATCGTGGTCGCCATCTGCCTGTGGCTGCTGCTGGACAAGACCCGGCTGGGGATGACGATCCGCGCCAGCGTGGACGACCGCCAGATGGCCCAAGGCATCGGCGTTCCGGCCACGCAACTCTTCACCGTCGTGTTCTGCCTGGGCACGGCGCTGGCCGGTATCGGCGGCGTGATCGCCGCGCCCATCCTCTCGGTATATCCGGGGCTCGATGCGGACATGCTGCCGCTTGCGCTGGTGGTCGTCATTCTCGGCGGGCTGGGCAGCCTGGCGGGGGCCTTCGTCGGCAGCTTCTTGATCGGCTTCATCTACAGCTTCGGCCAGGTGCTGTTCCCCGATCTGGCCTACATCATCCTGTTTCTCCCGATGGTGGTGATCCTGGCGGCGCGGCCGCACGGCTTGTTCGGAAGGATCAGCGCGTGAAGCGCGCGCTGTTCGCGGCGTTTTTCATTCTGCTGCTGTGCCTGCCGCTGCTGACCGGCAGCGTCTACTACACCAACCTCGCCAGCCAGGCGCTCATCGCCGCGCTGTTCGCGCTCAGCCTGAACCTGCTGGTGGG
>DATNCB010000901.1:0-3453 GCA_035571715.1 Ramlibacter sp. | reverse complement strand
GCCCGCGCCTTCGCTTCCGTTTCCTTCCACTCCAGTTCCGGGACAGAATCCGCAACCACCCCCGCCGCCGCCTGCACGTAAAGCATTTGGTCCTTCACGATGCCGGTGCGAATCGCGATCGCCACGTCCATGTCGCCTGCGTAGCTGAGGTAGCCGCAAGCTCCGCCGTATAGGCCCCGCTTGGTCGGTTCGAGCTGGTCGATCAGTTCCATCGCGTGGATTTTCGGCGCGCCGGTCAGCGTGCCAGCCGGGAAGGTGGCCTTCAGGACATCGATGCTGGTCATGCCGTCGTTGAGGAGGCCCTCGACGTTGCTGACGATGTGCATCACGTGGCTGTAGCGCTCCACCGCGAAAGCTTCGGTTACCTTCACCGTGCCGGTCTTGGCGATGCGGCCGATGTCGTTGCGCGCCAGGTCGATCAGCATCACGTGCTCGGCGCGTTCCTTGGGATCGTTGATCAGTTCCTGCTCGATCGCCTTGTCCGCCTCAGGCGTCGCTGCGCGCGGGCGGGTGCCCGCTAGCGGGCGGATCGTGATCTTCTGGCCCTGCGGCGTCTGCTCCTGCCGCACCAGGATTTCCGGCGAGGCGCCCACCACATGGAAATCGCCGAAATGGTAGTAATACAT
Organism: Ramlibacter sp.; assembly: GCA_035571715.1. GTDB lineage: Bacteria > Pseudomonadota > Gammaproteobacteria > Burkholderiales > Burkholderiaceae_C > Ramlibacter. The sequence goes on along the minus strand of DATNCB010000901.1, from coordinate 2,827 downwards.
GTAGGGGCTGGGGTTGAGAGACCGCAGCGCGCGGTACAGCGACAGCGGCGACTCGGTGTAGCGTTTCTTGATGCGCTGGCCCACCTGCACCTGCATGAAGTCGCCGGCGGCGATCAGGTCCTTTGCGCGTTGCACCGCGCCCAGAAAGTCGGCCTTGGCGAAATCGCGCTCGGCGGGAAAAGTCTGCGTTTGCCGGATGACAGGAGCGCTGACCGAGTACTTCAGCTGCTCCCTCAGTTCGCGCAGCCGCTTCTTGCCGGTGGCATAGGCCTCGCTCTGGCTCGGGTCGGCATAGACAATCAGATAGAGCTTGCCGGAGAGGTTATCGATGACCGCCAACTCCTCGCAGTGCAGCAGCAGGATATCCGGGCAGCCCAGCGTGTCCGGCGGACAACTTTTCTCCAGCTTCTTTTCGATGTAGCGCACCGTGTCGTAGCCGAAGTAGCCCGCGAGCCCGCCGCAAAATCGTGGCAGGCCCGGACGCAGCGCCACCTTGAAGCGTTTCTGGTATTCGGCGATGAAATCCAGCGGATTGCCGTGGACTGTTTCCACCACTTTCCCGTCGTGGACCACCTGCGTCGCCGCGTCGGAGCCAAAGCCGCTGCAACGTAGCAGCGTTCGGGCCGGCAGCCCGATGAAGCTGTAGCGCCCGAAGCGCTCGCCGCCGACCACGGACTCCAGCAGGAAACTGTGTTTGCCGCCGCCCTTCGCGTGGGCCAGCTTGAGATACAGGGACAGCGGCGTTTCGAGGTCCGCGAACGCTTCGGCGATCAGCGGAATGCGGTTGTACCCCTGCAGGCCAAGGCTTTTGAATTCGAGTTCGGTGATCAAGGGTGAGCCTCCACAAGCTCGGTGGCCGCGCGGCCACCCTCATTTCAACACGGAGCCTCTGAGATCAGGATCGCCCTGGAGGCCTTCGCCAGTTCGGGTGACCCTGGCCCTCTCGAGGCGCGGGGCACGGGCTGCCCCGTGCAGTCAGGAACGCACCAGGCGAGGCTTGCGCCAGGGCCAGGCTCCCCGGCTGGAGCAACCTGTGATGGTGGTGCGGTGGATGAACATGGCGGAAAGTGTAGCAAACCGGACGCACTCGCCTGAGGTCCCGCTCTAATTCAACGTTACCGGCGAAAACCCTATTGCGATACTTACTTTGGTACGCCAAAATCCAAAATCGAACGACCGTTCTTTTTTGGAGGTGAGATGAATTCGATCAGGCGATGGCTGGTTGCGGCGGCCGCACTACTTCTGGCGTCCGGCGCCTTTGCGCAGGTGACGGTTTCAGGCGTGAAGTACGAGGAAACGACCGACTTGCGCGGCAACAAGCTGCAGCTCAACGGCGCAGGGGTCAGATACAAGGCAATTTTCAAGGTCTACGCGGCGGGCTTGTATCTGCCCAAAAAGGCCCAGACCACCGAAGAAGTGCTCGCCATGCCGGGCGCCAAGCGCATGAGCATCACCATGCTGCGCGACATCGATTCGGCCGAACTGGGCAAGCTGTTCTCGCGCGGAATGGAAGACAACATGGACAAACAGTCGTTTTCCAAGTTGATCCCCGGCGTCATGCGCATGAGCCAGCTGTTCACCGACTGCAAGAAACTGAGTGCCGGCGATTCGTTCCTGATCGAGTGGATTCCGGGAACCGGCACGTTGATCTCCGTGAAGTGCAGCAACAGCACCGAGCCGTTCAAAGAGCCGGAATTCTTCAACGCCCTGCTGCGTATCTGGCTGGGCCCCAATCCTGCCGACTGGAAACTCAAGGACGCGCTGCTGGGAAAACCGGCCTGATCATCGCCGGGATATCAGCCAGCGAATCGGCAAATCCGTCCGCATCCATGGTGCGGACATCCTCACCATGGTTGTAGCCGTAGGTCACCAGGATTACCGGGCAACCTGCAGCCCGCGCGGCGCGTGCGTCATTGCTTGAATCGCCGATCACCAGCGTGCTTGCCGGCGCCAAGCCAAGCGCTTCACAGGTCTTGAGCAGGGGCAGCGGATCGGGCTTGTTGCGCTCGAAGGCGTCGCCGCCGAACACGATGGCGAAAAAGCCGGCGAGCCCCTTCGCCTCGAGCAGGGGTTTGGCGAATTCAGTGGGCTTGTTGGTCAGGCACGCCAGCTTCAGGCCGGCGCCCCTGAGCGAGAGCAGGCCTTCGATCACACCCGGGTACAGCGTCGAGTGCTGGCCGTTGACGGCCAGGTAGTGCCTGCGATAGGACTGCCACGCCTGCTCGTATAGCGAGGCCGGCGCTTGCACATGCGCCAGTACCGAGCGAATCAGGTGCGGCGAGCCCTTGCCCACCATGCGCTCGATTGCCGTGCGATCGATGCCGGGCAAGGACAGTTCATCCAGGACGCGGTTCAAGGCCACCGCAAAGTCGCCCAACGTGTCGACCATAGTGCCATCGAGATCGACAATCGCCGCTTGCAAAACGATGGGGTTCATATTGCGCGCAATTCTGACGTATCCGCAACCGTCCCTCGCAGCCATCGCCGCGCATAAAAAAGGGCGCACGTCGCGCCCCATCAGCCGTGAGCCGGTTCAGCGCTTGACGTTCGAGCCGCCCTGATTCGTGCCGCCCTGGCCGCTGCCGCCGCTGTGGCTGGCCTGGCCACCCTTGCGACCGGCTTCCCGCGCTTCCTCGGAATCGAACTCGTGGGCCGTGCCCTTTTCATGACTGGCCTGGCCGCCCTTGCGGCCCGCTTCGCGAGCCTCCTCGGAATCGAATTCGTGGGCCGTGCCCTTTTCGTGAGCGGCCTGCCCACCCTTGCTGCCCGCCTGGCGAGCTTCTTCCGGTGTGAACTCGTGAGCAGTTCCCTTTTGGTGGGCCGCTTT
>DATNCB010000900.1:0-5784 GCA_035571715.1 Ramlibacter sp. | reverse complement strand
GAGCGGAGAGGGCCTTCCGCTGGTTCGGGCCGCCCACTGGATGACGCACCTGGAGTGGGACTGGCAGACCCCCGTGTGGCGTCCGTGGCTCGAGTCCTTGAGCGCGCGCCATCGTCTCTACCGTTACGACTCGCGCGGCAGCGGCCTGTCGGACCGCGACATCGCCTCGGTCACGCTGGACGATCGCGTACGCGGCGCGCCACCCCGAGCGCGTGAGCCACCTCGTCCTGCTCGGCGCTTTCGCACGCGGTGTGCTGGTGCGCCAGCCGGGCGCCGCCCAGCGCGAAACGTTGGCTGCCATGGCGCGCCTGGTGCTGGCAGGCTGGGGCCAGGACAATGCGGCCTTCCGCCAGATGGTCACGACGCAGTTCTTCCCCAACTCGAGCCGTGAGCACTCCGATGCGTTCAATGACCTGCAGCGCCTGTCCTGCACCCCTGAACACGCGCAACGCCTGATGCTGGCGTTTGCCGCGCTCGACGCATCGTCGTGGCTGGCCGGGGTTGCGTGTCCGGCGCTGGTGCTGCATTGCCGTGGCGATGTGCGGGTGCCGTTCGAAGAGGGCCGCTTCGTCGCCGCGGGCATCCGCAATGCGCGCTTTGAACCGGTCGACTCGATGAACCATATTCCGCTGTCGGGTGAACCGGCGTTCGAGGAGATCCTGGCACTGATCCACGATTTCCTGCCCGCATCCCCGGGCGCGCAGGCGGGCACCGCCTTCGCTGGGCTGACGCGGCGCGAGCGCGAAGTGGTCGAACTGTTGTCGCGCGGCCTGGACAACGCGCAGATCGGCGCGCACTTGGGGCTGGCGGAAAAGACGGTGCGCAACAACATGTCCGCCGTCTTCGAGAAGTTGGGCGCCGAAAACCGCGCCCAGGCCATCGTGCGCGCCCGCGACGCGGGGTTCGGCCGCGCGGCGCGGCCGCCCCGCAATTCCTGACCGACAAGGTGGCAGGACACATGTCCCGCTCAAGCGCAGCCGTGCGCGGCTGAAGCGGGACGCTCGTCCCGCGACATAAGGAAGTCCCTCGCCTTCAATAGATCCATCGCGGTGGCTCCCGAATCCGGAGTGCCGCCTGAATCAAGTCATCCGGTAAGTTTCGCGGCAAGTGATCGACTGAACGTAGCGGACAGATGGGAACCGAGCGAAGCCGTCAAGTCCGAAATCTCAACCACGCTCAAAGGGGAAAGATATGAACCGCAACATCGCATCCGCCCTCGCGACGGGCACCACCATCGCCGCCGCCGCACTGGCTGCTGCCGCCATCACGGCCGGCAACGCTTATGCCGACGACATCACGATCGACAAGACTGCGTTCGTCAGCACCCGCACGCGCGCCGAAGTGCAAGCCGAACTCCTGAGCCAGCCCCAACTCTTGACGGCTGCCGCCAGCGAGTGGTCGCTGCAGCAGGACCCATCGCCGCATGGCAAGAGCACCTTCACGAGCGAGCAGGCGAAGGCCGAATACAAGGTGTCGCGTCAATACGTGAGCGCGCTGACCGGCGAAGACAGCGGCTCGGCCTACTTCATCAAGAGAACGGTTCGCCCGTAATTGGGGTCAGATTCCAATTAACTCGACGCCCCCGGCGAGGGCGTCTTCGGTTTGTAGTCGCAGTACTGGATCACCGCGCACTCCCAGCACTTGGGTTTGCGCGCGACGCAGACATAGCGCCCATGCAGGATCAGCCAGTGATGCGCATCCACCAGGTACTCTTTGGGCACGCGTTTCATCAGGGCCAGCTCCACCTCCAGCGGGTTTTTGCCGGGCGCGAGGCCGGTGCGATTGGCGACACGAAAGATGTGCGTGTCCACCGCCAGCGCCTCCTCGCCGAACGCCACGTTCAGGATGACGTTGGCGGTCTTGCGGCCGACCCCGGGCAGCGCTTCGAGTTCTTCGCGCGTGCGCGGCACTTCGCCGCCGTACTTGTCCACCAGGATGCGACAGGTGGCCATGAGGTTGCGGGCCTTGCCGCGGTACAGGCCGATGGTTCTGATGTAGTCCTCCAGCCGTTCGAGGCCCAGGTCCAGGATGGCCTGGGGCGTGCTGGCCACCGGGAACAGCTTGCGCGTCGCCTTGTTCACGCCCTTGTCGGTGGCTTGCGCCGAGAGCACCACCGCGACCAGCAATTCGAAGGGCGTGGTGAATTCCAGCTCGCTCGTAGGCAAGGGATTGGCCGCGCGCAAAGTCGCGAAGAACGGTTCGATCAGCTTCTGTTGCATGGCTGAAGATTAACCGGTCGCCTGGACTTGCTGCAGGGCAAGCTCCGGCGAGGCGTGATAGGTTAAAACGTAGAGCATCTTGAACACCGAAGCCACATCCTGGGACGCGCTCAGCGGAGCCTACCAACTGTTGAGGCGGTCGGCCCAGGACCGGGGCGTTACCTCAGCTTCGGCACCTACGCCCAGCCGGATGGCAGCCACGCGCTGGCACGCGGGATCTGGGACGGTGCGGCGCGGCAGCGACTGCCGCTCGGCGCGAGCCAGATCAGCACGAACTGCGCATCGATCGGCTCATGGGCGATTTGCCTTCGCTCATGGACGGCACGCTCGCGTCCGATGTCCTTTTCTGGAGTCAGTGCAAGTCGTTTTTGATGACTGAGCCGCCGCGCACGATCGTGCGCAGGTTTCGGCCGTTGGCGGCCAATAGCGAGATGTCCTTGAGCGGATCGCCCTCGACCACCAGCAGGTCGGCATGCGCGCCGGGTGAGATACACCCGATCTGGCCTTGCAACATCATCATCTCGGCGGTGACAGAAGTGGCTTGGCGCAGGATTTCCAGCGGCGAGAAGACTTCGCTGCGCAGCGTGAATTCGCGGCACTCCTGGTCATACGTGCTGCCCAGCAGGTCGGTGCCGAAGCAGACCTTGACACCCGCGTTTCGCATGAGTTCCATGCCGCTGATGGCCTGCTTCCAGGCGTATTCGGCCTTTTCCTGGCTTTGGGGAGCAAACCCCAGCTTAGGGCCGAGTTCTACGAGCGCCGCGATGATGACCATGGTCGGCACGATGTAGGCCCCCTTGTCGGCGACAAAGTGCGCGGTCTCGGCATCGATCAAGGTGCCGTGCTCGATGCAACGCACGCCGAACTCCACGCAGCGGCGGATCGCGCTGGCGGGATGGCAGTGGGCAGCGACATAGGTGCGCCGCTCGACGCACTCGTTGACGATGGCGCGGATCTCGTCTTCACGATACTGGTTCATCCAGATCGGATCGGTGGGCGACGCCACACCGCCCGAGCCCATGACCTTGATGCAGTGCGCGCCCTGGCGCAGCTCTTCGCGCGCGGCCTTGATGCACTGGTCCACACCGTCGGCCATGACGGCCACCGTGTTGAAAATCGTGCCAGAACAGGCGCAGACCGACTGATACCGCGGCGCTTCCTCGATTGGCCTGAAATCGCCGTGGCCGCCCGTCATCGACAGGATCTTGCCCGAGTAGAAGAAGCGCGGACCGACGAACAGCCCGTCAGCGGCTGCTTTGTACAACCCGTAATTGCCGCCGCCAATATCGCGTACCGTGGTGAATCCGCACTGCAGCGAGTGCGTGAGCATGCGCAGCGCATGCGCGGCGCGATAGGTCTCGCCCATTGCCTCTACCCGCTGGACGACTACGTCGCTTGCAAAGGCATGGATGTGCGCATCAATCATTCCTGGCATGAGTGTGCGGCCCTCGGCATCGATGACCTGCGCATTGGGCGCGCTGATGGGCCGGGCCGCCAGGTCCTGAATGCGGCCGTCCGCCACCAGCAGGCTCATACCTTCCGCGCATTCGGATGAAGTGCCGTCGAAGATCCGGGCGTTCTTGAACAGGAGTTGTGACATCTCCAGCGCTCTCTTTCGCTCTTGTCTTCAGCCCCGCTAGTTCTGAGCGCTTACTGCGCCGGCTTGGCGGGCTGCGCCGGCGGGCCGGCCTTCTGCCGCAGCTGCGCGATGTAGCGCAGCTCGCTTTGCGCCACAGGGTCGCGGGAATCGAGCTGCAGGCATTCCTGGTACAGCTTTTCGGCGTCGTCGAGCTTCTTTCCCTCCACCAGCACGAAGGCCTGGCCGCGCAGGGCGGCGGCCAGCTCGCGGTTGCGCACGCGCGGCGGTGAGTACTCGCGGGCGTCGGCTTCGGCCTGCTTGAACTCCGCCACGGATTCCGGGAAGGCCTTGGCCTTGAGCAGCACCTGCCCAAGTTCGGCGCGGTAGGCCGCGTTGTGCGGGGCCAGGGCCACGGCCGCCTGCAGCGCCTCGCGCGCTTCCGGCAGGCGCTTCATATCGGTGAGGATGAAGCCCTTGAGGTAATAGGCATCGCCCCAAGTCGAGGAGTAGACCCCGGCCTCCTCGGTCGCGGTGCCCTTGCTGCGGCCGATTTCAGCGAGGTAGGCCGAGGCCTCCGCGGGGCTGCGGGAGGAGAACGCCTGGCCCTTGCCCTGGCGGTAGCGGTCCTCATACGATTTGATGACGATGTCGACCAGGCCCAGGGCGTCCTGATGCTTACCGCCCTTGATCAGCCGGGACACCTGGTCCAGCTCGGAACTGCTGCCTTCCGCGCCGGCCACCGGCTGGTCAACCGACGGCGCCGTCTGCGCCAGGGCGGCGTGCAGGAAGCACGCGAGGAACGAAACACCAAGCAGCTTGAATGGTTTCATTTGCAATCTCCGCCACGATTTTGCAACATTCAGGGCTTCACCCAAAATGAACCTGCGCATAGGACTCTTCATCATCGCCGCGTTGCTGCTTGGGGCGTATTTTCTGCGGCTGGGCAATCTGATCCTCGCAGCGCTGTGCCTTTGCGCACCGATGCTGCTTCTGTACCAGAAACGCTGGGTCCTGATCGTGTTGCAGCTCCTGGCCTATGGCGCAGCCGCGCTCTGGGTCACGCTGGCCGCGCGTCTGGTCGAGTTTCGCCTGCAGTCAGGACAGCCGTGGAAGCTTGCCGCGATCATCCTGGGGGCAGTCGCGCTGTTCACGCTCCTTGCGGGGCTTCTGTTGAATTCGCGGTCGGTCAGGGAGCGCTATCCGCTTCAGCGGCGCGATTAATAGCCGTTAGCGACCGTCTTTCGTCGCGCTTCTGGATTTCGCCGACTTCGCGGGCAGCGTCGGGACAGGCCGGCGCTCGTCGATCAGATGGGCGATGCCCATGACAGGGTGGCGCAGCATCATGCGCGGACCTGCCCAGCGCATCACGACCCGCATCTTCTCGCGCATGTCGGCCCTGTAACAATGAACGACGCAGTTCGCGCAGGTGGGCTTCGCATCGCCAAATACGCATCGCTCCAGGCGCCGCGTCGCGTATTCGAACAGAGCGCCGCAGTCGCTGCAAAGCGGCGCGCGGCCCTCGTGGCGGTGTCCGCGGCAATACATGCGTACCATGGTTTCAATGGTTTTGAGCGCGCGCGCGCGACGCACGAAGCGTTTGTCGGTGATGAACTCAATGATCGGCATGGGCACGGAGAGCAAGAACGAATTCCCTATTCTCGCAGGCCGTGGTTCCGTTGCAGCTGGTTAGTGTTCGGCCGCGAGCCCGACGATGGTTTCGAAGCCACCCCAGAACATGCGCTTGCCGTCGAACGGCATCTTCGACGGATCCATCGACTCCTTGAGCGCCGGGTCCTCCATGACCGCCTTGCTGATGCGGTCGCGGTCCTCCTTGTTTCGATACACGACCCATGCCAACGCGATGACCTCGTTGTCCTTGAGCTGCACGGCCTGGGGAAACGACGTGACCTTGCCGGGCTGAACATCGTCGCTGATTGAGTCGGAGTAATACAGAGCGCCGCGGCGAACGTGAGCATTGCCCCATTC
>DATNCB010000899.1:0-1119 GCA_035571715.1 Ramlibacter sp. | reverse complement strand
GTGCGCAGGATGGCCAGGTCCGACCATTGCCGCTGGGTTTCCAGGCCGAGGTGCCGGCGCGCTTCTTCGAAGGTGGTCTCGACGCGCCAACGGCGAACGAACCAGCGCAGGACGTCCACCGGGTCGGCGTCCAGGTCGGTGCACAGGAAGGCTTGCGGTTCCTTTTCGCCGCTCGGGTCGCGCACCAGCACCCAGCGGATCGGCACGCACGTACCGGGGTGATGCCAAAGCGCCGTGCCGGAGGCGATGTGCAAGCGCTGCTCGGTGCGGCCATACCAGCCGTTGAGGCTGACCCTATGCCAGCGCGTGGCCGGGTTTGCCAGCCGCTGCTTCAGGCTTGGCTGCCGAGCACCTTTGACCCGTGGCCGCCCACGCGTGCCGGGCTTGCGGGGCGGGGCTGGTGCGTAGAGGCCGGCATCAAGGCGCAACCTGGAGATCAGGCACAGGTGACGGCCGGCATCGCGCAGCAGCTCAATCGCCGAGAAGCTGCTGTCCATCACCGCGATGACGCGGCGTCCGGGCAGCCAGCGCGCGGTCTGGAGCAGCACCTGGCGCGCCCAGTCCGTGAGCCTCTTATGCCGCTGGCCACGCTCAGTCGCGTAGCGTTCGGAGGGAGCCAGCACGCTCAGGAACGGCAGCGCCCAGACACAGCCTGCCCAGGGAACCGGCGCGAGTAGCATCACGCACAACCAGCGCAGGCCACTGGCTTTGACGAAGTGACCATGGCTGGAGCGCACCGGATCGCGGTAAATGCCGCGCGCCTTGATCTTCGCACCCCAGCGCCGCTCAATGGTGTCGTCGATGCCGACCACAACCGGCCCGGTCGGCACGAAGGCGGCCACCAGCAGTAGCAACAGCCGGTGCGCGACGGCGCGAGAGGACCAGCGCCCCAGGCTGAGCACGCGGTGATAGACGGCGAAGCCCGGCGCTTGGTCCAGGCCCATGATGCGCAGCGTCGCGGTGACCGTGCGCCGCCCCGGGGCGAGCAGGGCCCCAGCCACCAGCACGAGAACATGGCGCCAGACCGCCGTGGTGAAGTAGACCGCAAACGGCTGCATCCACGCGGCCAGCACCTCGGGCACACTCGCCGGCATGGCACACGCCTTCCTCTGAGCGGTT
>DATNCB010000898.1:0-63977 GCA_035571715.1 Ramlibacter sp. | reverse complement strand
CCGACCGAAACCGCTCGCGCGCGGATATCGAAGGCCCGCGCTGCTTTAATTTTGTCCCAGCCCTTCTGGGCCGCGCTCGCGCTGCGCCTCGACGTGCAGCCGATGCCGGCGAACGTCGCGTGCTCCACGATGGCAACCGATGGAAAATACCTTTGGTTCAACGCTGACTTTGTGCTCGACCAAAAACCCGAGCATCTTGTCACCATCGTTGCGCACGAGGCCGGGCATTGTGCCCTGCAACACCCGATGCGCCGGCAGGGGCGCGACCCGGCGCGCAGTAATATTGCCGAAGATCACGCGGTAAATCTGCTGCTCAAGGGCTCGGGATTCCCAATGCCGAAAGGTGCCTACTGCGACCCGCAGTACACCGATTGGGCGTTCGAGCGGATTTACCCGCTGATCCCCGAGCAACCGCCGGCGCGTGGCGGCAACTACGGTGGCATGGGGTGCGTGGTGGACGCCTCGGGCGACGGCGGCCAAGCGCTCTCGCAGGCCGACCGCGAGGCGATGGAGCGGGAATGGAAGATCGCGCTCATACAGGCCGCACAGGCGGCCAAGGCGCAGGGGAAGTTGCCGGGGTGCCTGGAAGGGCTGATCGAGTCGGTTCGCGCGCCTGCGGTGGACTGGCGCGCCGTTCTGCGGGAGTTCGTGCGCTCGGTCGCCGCCAACGACTATTCGTGGCGTCGGGCTAATCCGCGCTTCCTCGCCACCGGCGATTACCTGCCGAGCCTGTGGAGCGAGGAAATCGGCCCGCTGGCGATCGGGGTGGACACCAGCGGCTCGGTGAGCCAAGCCGAATTGGAGGCGGTGTGCTCGGAGTTGAACGGCATCCTCGATACCGTCAAGCCCGAGTTTGTCGCTGTTGCCTATGCCGACGCTCGCGTGCATTCGCACGAGGTTTTTAAGCCCGACGATTGGCCGGTTAAGATGGCGGTGCAAGGCCGCGGCGGGACAGATTTGCGGGGTCTGTGGCCGTATTTCGATAAACACGACATAACGCCATGCTGCGCGATCGTTTGTACCGACATGGAACTGCGTGTCGCTGACCTCGGCGAAGAACCGCCCTATCCCGTCCTGATCTGCACCACCGGACGCATGGAGCCGATGGACGGGCCGGTTGCCTTTGGTCAAGTCATCAAGGTCGAGTTGTCGCCGTGACTCGCCTCATCTGGGCAGACTTGGCGACGGTCCAGGCCGAGGCCGAGCGATGGGAGCGGCGGGTACGCTACGCGCGCCGCGAGAGCGCCCGCCGCCGCGCCCTGTTCACCAAAGCCGAAAGGGTGTTGGCGACCGCAGCGGCGATGGCCGGCAGCAAAGCGCCGCTGATCGCGGTGCAGGCGTGGCATGACGCCTACGGGCGGCGGCAAGGGCTCTACATCATCCTGCCGGGCGACCGGGAAATGGCGTGGACGCCGCGCGGTGGGTTCAACGTCGGCGAAATCTCCTACGGGAAGATACCGTTTTGATCCAACCCGAATTGACCGATCGGCAGCGGTTCATCGGTGCCGTCGTCGCCGCGCGCCTGCACGATGACCAGCAAGCATATGGGACGATCCTCGACGACATGCGGTTGCCGCCGCAGTTGACCGCGCTCGCACGCGAAATCGGAGAGCACGTTCCGGCGTTCTTGCCGCGTTTTCTCGTTGCCGTTGATCCGAGTGCCGACCTGACGACCGCATGGCCGCGCTTCGCCGTGTGGCTGCTGCGCGATGTGTGTCTGCCGGCGATCACGGTGGATTGCTGGAAGTGTCGCGAGGCGGTTGAAACCGTCGCTCGGCTATATGAGGATGACGTTCCCGCCTGGGCCGCCGCCTGGGCCGCCGCCGGGGCCGCCGGGGCCGCCGCCAGGGCCGCCGCCGGGGACGCCGCCTTTCAGCGCATGGCCGACAAGCTCATGGAGATCGTGACCGATGGCCGATGACCTCGCAGCCGCCGTCCAAGCGCTGCAAGACATCCTGCGCGAGCCTGCGCGCGCCAAGGAGATCGCCGAGGACGCCATAGCCGCGATGGTGCGCCGAAAGATGGGGCTTGTCGTGTGTCCCGAGGTTCGCGTGCCCGTCCGTATTCCGGCGCTTGCCGCTGGAACCGCCGGCTGGGCCAAATGGGTTATCGGGACCGACCCCAAGGCCCGAGGCGGGTTCATGTTCGAGGGTCCGTTTCTGCCGCTCGGTCAGGCGTCGCCGCTGCCGCCCGGCGCTGTGGTGATGATCGCTGATGGCGATGCCGCGCACTCCGGAAAAAAGCACAACATCTATCGGGCGACCGCCTACATCGTGCAGCCCAATGGCGAGTTGGGCGGAAACCCTTTCACCGCGCAACGGGCGTGCTGGGACGAGATGGCCGAGCGGATTGCCGCGTATCAGGAACGCACACGCGGATTGCCGTTGCTGAACGAGCGGCGGTTTCCCCCACGGTCGCCGGCGCCGCCGCCTGTCCCGTATGGCCCGCCGATCCCGGTGGACATCGTGGTCGCCCCTATTTTGGCGACAGACCATCTCGACGGGCCTCCGTCGCCGTAACGCCCATAGCGGCGGCGGTCAGCGGCGTCACCGCCGCGCGAAACCGCGACTTGGCAAAGATATCGTCAACGACCATGCTGTACGCGACGGCCCAAGACATCTTGTGCGCCGTCGCATAATCGTCGATGTCGTCATAGCCGCGCTCGACAGCCCAGCGGTTTACAATGTCGCGTCCCTCGCGCTGCAATTCCGAGTGTCGTTCCTCGCGCCGCGCGAGCACGGCTTCCCGCGCCGCTCGGATCGCTTGGGTATCCGGCCCCTCCAAAGCCAGCCGATCGTTTTCCTCGCGCTGAATGTCAATCGCGAGCAACCGGACATTTGCCGGCGTCGGCCGGCGATCATTGGCGATCCGCCATCGGGCGCACGCCTCATTCACGATATCGGGGCCGAACTCCCGAAGGTCGATGATCCAGTCCTCGATCTGCGCCTCCCTGGTCTCCACCGGGTCGGCCGCTGTCCAATAGTGGGAAAGAAGCCGCGACACCATTGCGGCGATGGCCCTGTTGGTCGATTTCGTCGAGCCTGTCTGCTGCACGCATCGCTCCTTCGTAGAGGTTTGTGACCGGGGATTGCTTGCCGTTAGCGTGTCCGTTGCCATTTGACCGGGCAAAACCCGGCGCATTGTTTACCCATGTTCGCCATGCCGCTTCTAGGTCGGCAAATAAGTTACCCTTACTGGCGTGATAATCCCGGCATCTCTGCCCCTCACGCGATATCCATTCGGCGCTATTCCCTCGGTTGGCGGCGTAAGCGAAACCTTGATCGGATGGCTCCCAGTCCGGGGGAAAAGGTTGTCTCGCGCGCGCGCGTTTAACCAGAGGCGTAGCCTCTGTAGGTTCTTTCTGAGAGATTAGGGGTGTCTTCTGGGTTGACAGGGGGGTGTCTTCTGGGTTGACAGGGGGTGTCAGATTAGTTGACACCACCTTCCCAGCGGGTGCCGGATGATCTTCCATTTGAAGACGATACTGACATGATGCGGTCGAGCCATTGGGTCGCTGTCTTGTGACCACCACAACCATTCCACATGCCGCCAAATCAGCTAAAACCTGATTGACGTATTGTCTTGTGAGACCGCAACGATCAGCGATCCGCCCCTGTGAGGGCCAGCAAACGCCATCCTGGTCAGCCGCATCGGCCAAAGCCAAAAGGACAAGTTTAGCGGCCGGGGATGGGCACCTAGTATCGAAGGCCCACGCCAGCGCCGCGATTGTCATGTTGGGAAATCCCGATCTTGCGGTTGAACGTCGTAACCCAGCCGCAACGCTACATCCCAACACCATCGCTGAATGACATAATCAGCAATCTCCGGGCGCAAATGGAACCATTCCCCATGCGCGCGAAAATTATTTAGGCGCTTGTGAGTAATTCTCTCAGCCGCCAGCGCCACAGGCAAACTTCCGCAATCCCAAATAGAATATATTTTTAGAGGATATGGGCTTGATGTTTTTAGGTTACGTAGCCGTAACCTAACATTTTTACTTATTCCTATCTTACATAAATTAAACGGGTAGTCATCATCGTCCGACCGTAATTTGGCCGCAATTATATAAAGGGAAACGGACATATCGTTGCCAGCCCTTCAGCCCGAGGAATATCATCGAGCGCGGGCCAACGACCATGAAAGAGGCCGGGGCTGAAGCGGCGCAACCGGGTCAAATCTGAAGCCGTCGCCTCAGACTGGCCCGCGCTCGATTCGTATAATATGCGCAGAGGTTGCCGTGGGGCAAGCCTCCCAAACCCGCTGCACGATGCACGCAGCGCGTTCCCATGTCTCGTTGCGATCAGGGAAGCCCCCAACCGAGGCGACGACCTCGGCGGGCGTGAACCCGGCTGAGCGCGCCCACAGGACGTGCTCGATGCCGACCGCGAGCGGGTTACTCGATCCCGAGAAATCCACGCGCTGCTGCTCCGTTGAGTGCATCGGCGATTGCGAACGCCGCCGCTTTGCAGTCTATATGTCCGGCGACGCCCTGCCCCGTCGCCATCGAGCGCACGACGTAGGGCCTCTCGTAGCCGTTGGGACCGAGGTAGAGGCTCACGACGAACGGCGGCGGCGGGAGCGGGTCATCATGCGCCAGCGAGCGCCGGGGCTCGGTGGGCGGCAACCACACCCCTGCCTCGGCCACGTCAGTACGCCAGCCAGCGGTCGAACTCGGGCATCGCCGTCACGTCCTGACCCGATTCCGCCGCCTCGCGCAGCGCGCGCAGACGGGCAATGCCCTCGTCGTGGCGCTGGCGGTCCTCGGTGCTGCGGGCGGCGATGCAGCCTGACCAGAACGCAGCCGAATTAAAGGTGGCGGCCAGGCGTGCCTTGGCCTCGTCGCAGATGCCGCGGCTCATTGGGCTGCCTCCGCGTCGGTGAGGAAGCCGATGCCGAGTTTCGATACGGCGGGCGTCTCGGTCGCAGGCGGCGGCAACGAGAACACCCCGTCGCGCTCGACCACCTTGCCGTCGCCAACCAGCGATGTCAGCGACCGAGCGAGCGCCGAATCGGTCAGTTCGCCGATGCGCTGCTCGACAAGGCTGCGAATCATCGGTGCCGACATTGGCGTCCCGCGCTCGGTGAGGATCGCAAGCACGGTGCCCCGAATGTCCCGTTTCTCGCGGCGTTCGGGCTCGGCGGGCGTCGGCGCCGGGTCAGTGGGCTCGGCCTGCGCCTGCCGGACGCGCGCGAGGACGTGCCGGAGCACCCCCAAGCGATCATTCAGCCGGTGTACCTGGCGCTCGGCCTCGGCGATGTCTTCCTCGATCTCGGCGCGCAGGATTTGAAGTTGGTCGGTCACGCTACCCTCCCCCATGCACAAGCCACGCTTCTGAGGCGGGCTGATTGTCCAGATCAACGATTTGGGTCGGAGCGTGCGGGTAAGCGCCATCCGCCCAATCGCACTTCTCGGCGATCTTCGCGAACGCTGTTTCCAGATCGGGCGCGAGCGCCACGATCATCCCGTTCGTGTAATCGGAAAGCACACCCTCGCCTTCCCAGATGTACAGCTTCACGATGGCCCCCTGTAATAAGGCTCGACCCAAATCGTCATGCCGGGCGTCTCCGAGTACCGTTTCAGCACCCGCGCATCGACGACCTGCTTGTCGTCCCGAAAGACGACCTCGTTGAGCGCGTCGCACAGCTTCAAGGTGTTGTCCGCGTCCGGCTTGACGGTGGGCATGGCCTCGCCGCTCAGCGCGCGGGCGCGGGCCTTCTTTGACCACGACGCGGGCACCGGAAAGCGAATGTCCATGACCACCGAGATAGGCCCCTCCAAAGGGGGGCGTCCCGCCATCGCCTGCGTCGCGGCGTGCCGCAACTGCCCCTCGTATTTGACGGTGGCGGGGTCTGAATAGACCCGCGCGCCGACGCCGGGGATCGACACCGCCCGGCCCCGACCCTTACCGCGTGGAACCCCCGCCAAGGTGATCGTGATGAGGGTCACGCCGCAGCGTGGGTACGCCGCGTCGCGCCACCGAGCGCTTCGACAGCCGCCTTTTGCCCTTGGCTCCACCCGAGCGAATACGACTGGTATTCCTCGGATGCGACATCGTATCCGCAATTCGACATCGGACTGCCGGCCGTTCCGGCGGCGACGCCTTCCTCGAACGCGACGTTGTTCTCGTGCTTCTGGATCACCTCGGCGTCCGCGCCGTTGCCGGCCTCGCCCGCTTCGGTCGCGTCCTCGGGGTCGTCGGAAACCGTCTCGTCGGGATCGACCGGGGCGCTCAGCCAGCGCATATACAGCCGATACCGTTCCTCGTCGGTCTGCCGCTCGTTGGCCGCCTTGAGCGCGTCGTTGTGGGCGCGTTTCAGCGTCTTTCGGTCGAGCCCGGCGCTCTCGGCGCGCTTGTAGACGGCGGCGACCGCGCTATCCGCCGACGCCTTCACGCGCAGCGCCGTGGTCAGCATGTCGTTGTATTCGAGCAAAGTTGCTTGATTGACATTTCCGTGCGTCGTCGGCTCTTTCCTCGGGCGTCCTCGGGGCATCTTCTCAGGTTCCTTTCGGGGTTAAATCATGCTTATCCGGTTGTTACCCACGGCTACTGTCTCTAGACGCGGTTCCGAGGAAGCCGCTCGGGAAAGCCGTAGCGTTTCGACGTGGCGTTAAACTTCGTCACGACCTCATCAGCGAGGTTTATCCCGAGGCGACAGGCGAGCAAATTGAGATAGAGGAACGTGTCGGCAAGTTCTTCGCCAATTACCGCTACCGCTTCTTCGCGTGTTGCCAACAGCCGCCCAGGATCGCTGATATTGGCAATGTCGTCTTCAACACGGCGTAGCTTCTTGATCGCGTTGCATGCCTCGCCCGCCTCGCCCATCATCGCGACGGCCCAATCAGATGGGGTCCAATCGTTGATGCCGCCTTTGTGCCAGCGGTCGCACCGCGCCACATTGGCTTCGGTCACGGCGGCGAAAGTCAGCAAACCAGAGGGTAGGCACTTGTGGGCGTGTCCGGCCCATCGTTCCTCACCGCATTCGGGGCAAGGTTTCATCGCGTCCATGTAATCGTCAGCCATCAACATCTAGCTCCGTTGGGCGTTAACCGGATAAGCATGGGTTAAACCAGTGGGATTTTAGGCAGATCACGCTTGCGCACCGGCCATTGCGGCTTGCGCTCTTTCGGCGGCGGCGGTGTCCGCGCGACCGAGGGATCGAAATCGGGCGGGATCAGCGTATAGAGCACCCGCAGCGTATCGCTCTTTGGTGCCCACGTCGGATCATTGAAGAAGCGCAGCGACGACCGGGGCAGTTGCGCGTGGTGCGCGAGGGTGTAGATCGCCCAGCCCTTGAACGCGACGTAGGCGCGGATGGCGGCGATGGCGTCGTCCACCGATGGCGCTACCCGGCCGATGTATTTCGGCTCGCGCGGCTGCGGGCGTTTGCGGGGCCGCTTGGTCGGCGGGGCGGTGTCTGTCGTCATTTTTTCTGCGAAACTTCCTCTTGACAGGCGTGCATCCTACGGCACGTAATGGGCGCACGCAATAGGGTTCCTACCGACAGGGAATGACGATGCCTGACGACCTGACTATCTGCGGGGAAGATGCGGCCTACCGCTACACGTGGCCCGGTCGAGACGAGTCGTTCGTTTGCGAGGAACACTCAAGAAAGATGCGGGCGGTGGCGGCCGCTATGGGTTTGCATCTTCAACTGATCCCAATCGAACCCGCAGTGGGCGAAGCCTGCCGCCAACAGGTTCGCCGATGAACCCCGGCGAAGACCCGCGCCGTGCCGCGCTGAACGAGGCGCTTGACGCGGCGTGGGAAGCCCTCGGCAACGTGCCGCTCGACGACCCACGGCGCGGGAAGATCGCGCAACGTGTGCGGGCGATTGAGGATGCGCTGGGCGCGATGGAGGGGGAGTGAATGGCGACCATAAATAGCATCTCGACCGCGATAGACCTCGACGATGTTTCGATCGACACCGTTCCCGGTCTGATTGATTCCGCCGTCGATCGTCTAGTCGCCGATCTTCTGACCGTACCCGCGTTGGCCCGAGGAAACGCACCCGGATTCCGTGTACGGATCATCTCGACGCACCTCGTCCCGGTGAATTGCCACTACAGCGTACCGGAGGGAGGGGGTTCTTTCCGGGATTATCATTACAACGAGCGTGGCCTAGTACTCACTATCGTCTACGAGGTTATCTGACGCTCACCCGTCGAGGATGGATCAACATGAAGCTCACCGAATCCGAGCGCGGCGAGGCGTTCGAGGCGATGCGCCGCCGGCAAGAGATGCTGCGGCTTGATGACCATGTCCCGTTGCCCGAGTGGGCGCTGTCCCAATCGACGCCGGGGGAAACCCTGCTGGTCGGGCTGTTCGCCGCGCTGGTGGTCGCCGCGCTGACCATTATGGGCGCGCTGGTGTGCCTGTACGGCTGGCGGGTGCTGATCGGGGGCGGGTGATGAATTGTCGCCATTTCCCGACGTATCCGCACTGTTCGTGCGATCCGGTGTCGTGCGTCATGCTGCGATCAACGGCGAATCCTGCCGGGCTTGAGGCACTACATTCGCCGCCAGCCGCGCAATCCGGCTGGCGGCCGATCGAGACCGCGCCGAAGGATGGAAAACACAAGCCGGTGCTGCTCCATGTCAATTGGGAGCCGCTGACCGTCGTAGGCTATTGGGGTGCAGCGTCGGACGTTGGCGAGTTCCAAAGCGATGAAGAGACGTGGCGGGTGCTTTGGGACCAAGCGCCAATCCGAGACGGCTATGACGAGCCGACGCATTGGATGCCGCTGCCAGAACCGCCGGCAGATGGCTGACCATGACCCTCGCCCGCGCGTGCTCGACCACCCCGAACCGGGGCTGTGGCTAATCCGCTGCTGCCCGCGCTGTCCGTGGGTGCCGGCGCGGATCGTCATGGTGCAGGTTTCGCACGAGCCAGGGCAGCCGGACAACGACATGAGGGGCACCCGGTCGCCGTTTCTCGCCGCGTTCATCAGCGGCCAGCCGGTCGCGGTCAGCGACGTGTGGGGTCGGCGCGGGCGGATCATCACCCGTTCAGAATATGAACGAGCGGTCGCCGAGATCGCGGCGGCGGTGCGCGAGAACCGATATGACCCCCGTTGCGCCCCGTTCAAAGCCGTCGAGATAGAGAGTCTGCCGCTGCCGTTTCAGGAGGAAGCCGATGCCCGACGACCAAGCGCCGCCCGACGTAGGCATAGGGCATAATCAGCCTCCGCTTTCCGAGGTCTTGGCCGAAAACACCAAGCCACTGCGCGAGCGCGCGGAGGCGCTGATCGCGTCCGTCAACGCTGCCCGCATTGACAGCCCCGAAACCGCCGCTCAGGTCACCACGCTCGGCGGCATGCTGCGCGACCTGCGCGAGAAGGCCGAGGCGGCGCGCAAGGAGTCGGCCAGGCCGTTCGACGACGGCAAGGCGGCGGTACAGTTGGCCTACGCGCGCGGTATCCTGGACCCACTCGACGCGGCGATGACCGCGTGCCGGAAGATGCTCGACGCATGGCGGGCGCAACTGGATGCTGCCGCCGCGGCCGAGCGCCGCAAACGGGACGAGGAAGCCGCCGAAGCCCGCCGTGTCGCCGAGGACGCCGAGCAGCGCCAACGTGACGCCGAAGCCGCGGGTGATCCCGGTGCGGCGATCAAGGCCGAGATGGAGGCGATGCAGGCCGCCGAGCGCGCTGAGAAGTTGGCGAGCGACGCCGGCACGATCCGGCCATCCGAGCCGATTCGTACCCAGACGGGGATGGCGTCGGCAGCGACAACCCGAGTTCCGACCGTGACGAATATTGGGCTATGCCTGCGATGGATGCTCGAAAATCAGTCTGCCGCGCTGATCGAGGCAATCAGCCCGCTCGTCGCTCGGCTGACGCGGGCGAAGGTCGAGATACCGGGCGTCGAGGTCAAGGAAGTGGCGGCAACGAGGTTCCGGCGATGAGTGCCCCGCGCCGTCTCCCGCTCAAGGCCGCGTTCATGCGTGCCGACGTTTGCGAGTACGGCTGCCCCGTCGTCATCATGTGCGATCAGGACGGCAACACGATCGCCGAGGCCCATCTTATGCCCGAGCACGTCGAGGCGTTCGTTGCCCAGGTTCGCGATGCTGCCGAGGTCGGCGCGGCTAAGCGGAGGCCGGTGGCGTGAAGGTGATGCTGGTCGAGATCGGCTATCGCAAATACGTCGTGGAGCCGCGCGACGCGATCCTGCTGCTTGAAATCGCATCCCGCGTCATCGAGGTCGAACAGAAGCATTACAAAGGGGAATTATATAGATGACTTCCTCGCGCGTTGAACGGATCGGCGATGCGACGCTGTATCTCCGAGACTGTCGGGATTGTATCCAGCAGATCGGGCTGGCACAGGAACGCGCCCCTGATTTAGCGGTCATTAGCGACCCGCCCTACGGCATGGATTTCGATACCGACAGCCGGCGCTTCACGGGCGGCACGATTCGGCGGGGAACAGGGAGGGACGATCGGTCCATCGCCGGCGACGCCGCCTCCTTCGATCCGGCGCCATGGCTCACCTTTGATGAGGTCATCCTCTGGGGCGCAAATCACTACGCGCAAAAACTGCCGATCGGCTCGACGCTGATCTGGCTCAAGCGCTATCAGGAGCATTACGGCAGCTTCTTGTCGGATGCCGAGATCGGCTGGCAGCGGGGCGGGCATGGGGTCTATGCGCTGCATGCGCCCGATAGCAGCGGCCGCCGGCGCCTGGAATTCACCGGCAGCGCGTTCGGAGATGAGACCGCGCATCCGTTCCAGAAGCCGATCGCGCTGATGGCCTGGTGTATCGAGCGCGTTAAAGGCCGTGCAATCCTCGACCCCTTCATGGGCTCCGGCACCACTGGCGTTGCCGCCCTGCGCCTCGGCCGCAAATTCATCGGTATTGAGATCGAAGAGCGCTGGTTCGATATCGCCTGCAGGCGGATCGAAGCGGAGGCAAACCAACCACGCCTAGCAATCGGCAGCGCACCGCCGCGACCGGCGGCTTTGGAGCCGATGCTGTGACCGAGGAAGTTAAATATATAATTCCCTTACAAAGAGGCGTGGCGGCAAGCCGCCGAGCAAGAGCCGTTTATCAGCGAGGCTCACTTGGTCAATTATGATCCGCTGGCGCTGCCGGAATTGCCCCAAGACCCCGTTGCCGCCGTACCCGTTACGGAGATGCCGTTTTGACCATCACCATCCTCCCGCCCGAGGCAGACCCGATCAAGACGCTGCGCACGATGGCAGCGTTCGGCATGGACGAGGGGCGCGGCATCGCCGAGATAAAGCGCGGCGACATCACGTTTACCGGCGTCAACGCGCAGCCGGTCATCGGCCTCGCGATCCTGTGCAAGACACCCGAAAAGACGCCGATCCCGATTTACGACGTGGCGACGCGCGGTGTCGAGGTCACGATGCTGGCCGATTGGCTCAAGGCGCGCGGGTTCGAGGCGAGCGCGTGCCGGTGGAACCGGAACCGAATAATCGGCCCCCCCAACTCTGCCGCTCATCGTCCTGCGTGGGAGCTTGTGACCGGCCCGGCCGATGTCCCGGCGATGCCGCCGGAGTTCCCACAAGGGCCGGCCATGAGCCAAATTGAGGTTGCAATGCGGCAAGCCGAATTGCAACGGCGCATCAACGAGATGCAGATGCGTGTGCCACCGTCATACGAGTGCGAGAGGAAATGACCATGCCTGACGACGTGAAATCGCAGCAGATCGAGAAGCGCATAGACCGCGAGGTTGCGGGTGGACTGTCCATCGTCAGCGGTGCCGGCACCATGACAATCGCGCCCCGCAACATGGGCGAGTTGATGGAGTTCGCGAAGCTCATGGCCGTGGCCGGCGACTGCATCCGTCCAGCCTTTCGGGGCAATGCGGGCGCGTGCCTGTCGCTGTGCCTCCAAGCCTTCCGCTGGGGCGCGGACCCGTTCGCGGTCGCCAACAAGGCGTATATCACCACCGGCAAGGCCGGGACGCAGATCGCCTACGAGGCGCAGCTTATCAACGCCATCGTCCACAACTCGCCGATGCTCGCGCGGCGCCTGCGGTCCCGATACGAAGGCGCCGGCCAGCAGCGCAAATGCATCGTCACCGGATGGGTGCGCGGCGAGGACGAGCCGTTCGAGTACGAGTCCCCGACCATCGCGCAGATCGCCGTCAAAAACTCGCCGCTCTGGCAGGGCGACCCCGACCAGCAACTCGCGTACTACAGCACCCGCGCGTGGGCGCGGCGGTATCTGCCCGAGGTTCTGCTCGGCATCTATTCGCCCGACGAAGTGCAAGGCGAGGTCATCGACATAACGCCCGCACAGGGCACTATCCAGGAGGCGGCACGCGCCGATCTCACCCAGCCGATCCCGTGGGAGGTATTCGACGCCGCCGGCGAGGTCTACGAGTTCGAGATGTCCGATAAGGCCGTCGAGGCGTGCCGCAAGATACTGATCGCGAGCGCCGCCGACCCGGCGATGCTGGCGACGGCGTGGGAGAACAACGCCGCCTTCATCGTGTCGCTCGGGCAGGATGGGCTTGAAGATGACGCGCGGGCCATCGAGCGGCTTTACGCCGAACTGGCACCGAAGCAAGAGGTCGGTCATCCGGGACAGACCCCGGATGGTATGGCGGCGGCGTCCGTCAAAGGGGGGGAGGAAGCCACGCCGGGCACGCCTCCCCCCGCCGAAGCCACAACCGATTCTCCGCCGGTGCAGCAAACACAGGAGGACGCGAATGGGATTGACGGCCCTGTGCCGGCGGGGGATGCCGCATCACGTTCGGAGCCGCCCGCTGATCTACTCGGCAACCCGCGCCCCGAGAACCTGACCGTCCCACTGCCGCGCAAACCCGATCTGGATCACGTCGCCCGGCAACTGCTCGCGATGATCGCCGAGGCACCGGGCGACGCCTTGCGCCGCAACCGGATCAAGATGGCGAACGAAAGCGCCCTACTCGTCCTCAAGGCTGGCGCGGTCGAGCGTTACGACGAGGTTCAGGCGGCGCTCCACCGGGGCGCGTAGCCGCGTAGTCGGCCAGCATCGCCGCCGCCCCCTCGATCCCTAGCCCTGCCGTCAGCCGAGCGCGATCGGTCGGCGGCAGGCGCATGATGAAGCGGATCGCCTCGGCGTGTGGCGGGCTCGTCAAGTCAGCCATTTAGCAACCGTAGGGGTCACGGCCCACGATGCGGCCCACGCCAGCCCCACCGCGCCCGCGATCACCATCCTCGGGCAATAGCGTCAGCAGAATCGGGATCGCGAAACAGAGCGCCACGCCGACCAGAATCCACCAGCAGGAGCGCGGGGTTCTCACAGCGCATCCCCATCTTTTTTATCGGTAATCATCGTGTCTTCGGAAGACGAGCGAGCGTCATAGGGGTTAGGATTTCCGATCAGTCCCGCTTCGGATCGCTTCATCGCCGATCACCTGAATCGATTTCTCGTGCAGGAGCGCAGCACTAATAGCGGCACGGACGTCCGAGATTCGCATTCTCATCAGGTTGGAGCGAGGGATAGAAAAGCGCATAGTCCCTAACTCAATGAGTTCAGCCTTAGTCCTTAGGTCATCAGCGATAAATTCTTCGACCGCTTTTGCATCCATATTACGAAGCAGTTCAGGCTTTGATATCCTGTCCTGAATGGCGCGCCGCATGGCTCGCGGTCTTGCGCTGGCGTGCGTTGTCATAGCGCATCTATCCGCGTCTTGAGAGCATCGGTGAGATTGCGGTACATTTGGTCCAGACCACGGCCACCCACATTTTGAGTTCCGGACCGATCATATACCGGTACGCCCTGAGAAAGCGCCTGTGAAACTCCGGTCCCCTCTTCGATATATGGGGTAGCAAGGTTTGGTCCCCACCTTCGCTGAAGTGATCCGCGGTACACACTTGAGTTTTTGGGCTGAATGTGCGACTACGCTTCAGGTGGTGGGCACTTGAAGGATCTGGGATGTCGGAGCCACTCAACGCTTACGGCCAGATATCCGTCTGACCGAAGCCCCCTATTTCGCACCCCTTATATCTGCCGCTCAGTAGAACGAAAATTCCTGTTCCGGCATCGTAATAAAATAATTTCTTAAGTTGATTGTGGCTAATTTCAAACATCAGCGTCTCCCATGAACGCTTCCATACTTCATGTATCGCCTTCCATTCTCTGTATAGCTGTAATTTGCATTTGCGTCCACTTCCTCGACCACCGCCATGCGGCCGAGGCAGGATTCCAAACCCTCCATCAGAACCCGGTAGAGCCCGCTTTCCGCCTCGTCACCGAGGGAGCCGCCCTTCCCCAGCATGCGCGCATAGCCGCCGGCCAGCGCGTTCAGCGTCAGCTTCGCGCCCCGCGCGATCTGCACCGCCGGCATTGCGCTCGTCATCCGCCCGAGCCGCCCCCTCAATCCCTAATCCTGCCGTCAGCCTAGCGCGCTCGACCGGCGGCAGCCGCATGATGAAGCGGACGGCCTCGGCGTGATCCGTCACCATTTCGGGATCGGACGCTGCCACGCCTCCATGAGACTGCCCCAGAGCGTTTTCGGCCGCGGCGCCGCGGCGATCCGCTCAAGCGCATCAACCGCCCGTTCTTCGAGAGTCGGCCGAGGCTTCGGGGCCGGCGGCAGGTAAGGCGATGGCCGCCAAGGACCGATGAAATCGGTCACAACAGCGACAGCACTACCGGAAGCACCATGCCGGCGATCCGCGCCGCCATCTGGACATAGCCCAAGACTTGCGGCAACCAGGTCAGCGAGCTTTGGTCGGCATTTCCGGTCGATCCGCTGAGCATCTGTTCGCAATAGGCGTAGGGGTAGACCGCGACATCCCGGACCATTTTCGGTGCCGCGGCGCCGGTCGCAGCGATCAGTGACGGGGCGGCGGCGACGCAGGTGTCCTTGATCGCCGCCAGATCGCCGGCCGATAGGTTGCGGACGCTGCCAACGGCGTAGTCTTGCGCCAGGTCGATGCCGGTCTGCTGGGCGCCACCTTGGCAACCCGCGAGGATGAGAGTGATGGCGGCGGCGGCGAGGATGCGGTTCATGTCCGGGGGCTCCCGTCTGGATTGCGGGTGATCGCGATGTTGGCCCACATGGCGCAATCGCGAAGCTGGCGCAACAGATAGGTCTTGTCGGGACCGTCCGGCACGATGCCGTCGATCTCGGTAGCAAGGCTCTCAAATTCCGCTCGGACGTGCGCCATTATTTCAAGTTGCGCATCGGTCGGTTTGAGATATTGAAACGTCGAGGGGTGCAGGCTCATTCAACAAACTCCTGTTGCGGTTCCGGCTGGTAGAAGATGATCGTGCATGTGGCGACTAGCGCGCAGGCGACCACGATCGCGAGGATCGTCGCCGAGCCGCGCGGAGTCCATACCCTCACCTGATCGGCGCGCCGAACACGCCCCAGCCAAGAAGCCCGATCAGGATATAGACCAGCTGTCTGTCAATGTACCGGATGATGACCTTCTCGCGGGGAACGCGCTTTTTGTCCAGCTTCGTAAGAAGGTCGGGGAGGCCCCGCGCTTCTGCGCTTACATTTCCTTCAAAAACGGCCACCCATTTATACGGATGGTCATTGATCATCCGGGGATGGTTGCTGGAAAGCACCTTCGCTGCTTCAACAAAAGAACGAAGCTCTCGATCAATTTGGGCTGCGGACCCGCCAAGATGCTCTAACGCCTCCGCTGTGGAAAATTTGGGCATGACATGATGACTCCTTTCCTGATAGCCTTACGGAGTCAATCTAATGACCTTGTTTTTAGTGACGAGATGGGTCTAAACTTGATTATATTAATCAAGTTTTAAATCCATCTCTATATACCTAATGCTAAATTTGCGTGTGTCAAGTGCGTTTTTTGCATGGCTGGGATTCGTGCATTCTACCCCGTTATTATTTCTTTAGTTTCCAACGCACTGCCTGTCCGTCTTTGATCCGCTCGACATGGCCACGGAGCGCCATCTGATCGAGGCGGACAAGGAACCGACCGACGAAGGTAGCACGAACGCCAGCATCCTCAATTCGCTTCTCAGAGAGCGCGATGTCGGCCAGCTCGGCGGCCGACACCGTCTCGCGGATCCTACAGTCGAGGTCGCGGCCACGCTGGACGCCGCCATTGAACAGAAACACATCAGCATCGATTCCACGCGCCGCGGCGGTTGCTTTTTCCAGACCTTGAGGGACGTGCGACGCTTTCCTTTTATAAGATTATTCGTGACTACATTCGGTCGCGATCGATGCGGATCGCCACGGAGTACGGCAAGCGGCTCGCCCTCAAGTCGCAGAACCTGAAGCCAGACACGCTAAAGGCGCTTGCGGAAACATACTCTTCACACTCGTTTGTTATTGATCAACACGAGGCCGAAAGCCTCTTTGAGAACGTTCGCGGGGCCAATGAGGCCGAACAGGAACTGGTGGCGGCGCTTGGCCGCTATGCCAGATTCGAGATGGCAAGACCTGCGGATCTGGTGTTTGAAGCGTTATCTAAGGACGATGAAGTTCCAAAGGAGGCCACCGATGCCAAAAATCAGCAAGGCGGAAGCGCGGCGCCTGATGGACGAGATTCTGCGCGAGCAGATGGAGCGGCCAGCCCTGCGCCCAAGCGACAGCGACGCCGCCGCAGCCAATCCATTTCGGACGGAAACGGACGTGATCGTGCCGCGCCCGACGCCGGCTGCTGACGATCGTGACAACGCGCGGGTCTGATTGGCGCGCTGTCGCGATCGTTGGAGGGGCTGATGCCGATCACCGGGCATCTTTAGCGCCTCGCCACCGTCACAAGCGCCCCCGGCATCGGTGCCGCAGCGGTCGCGGCATCCGCCAGCGCGACCCCCTCGGCGGTCGGCATCGTCTCCACTTTCGCGACCTCCGGCATCTTCGCAACCGTGGCGACCAGATTGGCCTGCTTGTGCGTGATGACGCCCCAGGTGCCGGATGCCGCCACGCCGAGCGAGCCGACGGCCATCAGCACCAGCGTCGTCGCGGTGCTGATAAACTGCTCATTTGACAAGATCGCCGTCACCTGTGCCTGGGAAATCCAGCCCTTCGCGACGGCCCATGTCGCGAGCGAGGAACCGGCCGCGGTAATGAGCGTGCGCCAAGCGCTGTTGATCTGTTCCTGTGACGGGTTCATATCGCCTCATCCTTTGCTGGCGCGTTGAGGATCATATCACGTTCCGCGCGAAACTCGGCGATCCGCGCGGAGATGGTTGCAGCATCCTCCACCGCGTATTCCCGACGCGCCGGCTCGGGCCGCAATGCCTCTTTCCCCCATTGCGGCACGCACGGTTGAGCGACGCGCGCATGGTGGACAGAAGTGGTGCCGCAGTGGACGCAACGCTGGCTCAGCGGTTCAAACTCGTGCTCGTTCGTCACGGCGCCCGCCCCTTGAACGCGTTGAGGGCAAGGGTCGAGAGCGCGATCAGCAGCATCAACCCGGCGACGATCCACCCCAGCATGTCGCCCCGCCCGCCGCTCTGCCCGCCGCTCTCCCACCGGAATTGCTCTAACTTTGCTGTCCGTTCCGAGAGGTCGGTCTTGACCTCCTTCAACTGCGTCGCCAGCAGCATCGAGGATGCGTCCACGTTCGCGCGGATGACCCTCGCCAGTTCCAGATCGAAAATCTGCTTCTGCGCGGCCAACTCGTTGAGCCGGCGCGTCTCGGCGTCCCGCATCGCGTTCTGATACTTGCCCTCGGCGGTCCGCAGGTCATCCTGCCGCTTGTTGGCCGCTTCGGAGAGCGCCTTCACGTTCTCGGTCGGGTCGATCACCTGACCGCCACGAGCATCAACGCCGATGCCAGGCCGCCCCGGCACGGGGTCTTGAGCGCCTGCCGGGATGCAGATCAACAGGAACAAGACGGCCCAAGCGGCGATCATTGCCTGTTATCCTTCCTCTCCAACAGCAGACGCAGGCGACGGATTTCCAACAGCATGCTGTCGATCTGTCTCTGTCGCTCCTTGTGCGGGGGCTCTCTTTTGACCGTCTCCGATCCAGCGCGCGTCGCGCTCGCTGGCGGCAGCGCGGGTTGCTCGCACGCAATCAGGACGGACAACAGGACGCAGCATGCCAGCATTCTCATCGCTTCGTATTGGCCCGGTTCTCCCTGAAAATTTCAAGTTGCGTGTCGATCCGGGCGAGGGTCTTTGAGGCGTCAACCAAATTTTGCGTCACGACGCGCTGATCCTGGCGCTGATCCGAAATGTCTTTTTCCTGGCGCTCCAAGCGGGTGAGTATCTGCGCCATCGTCGCGTTGGTGGTGATCGCCCAATACGCAAGGGGCAACCCGATCGTCGCAAGCAGCAGTAGCACTTGGATCGCGTGCCCGAGCCAATCGCGCTGCCGCACCATCATCCGAGGGTTTTCCCCGTGTGATGTCATCGCTCAACCGCCCCGCACGCCGACGGACGGCCGGACATCTGCCTCAAACAACTCCCGAATAACTCTTACGACTGATGATCCGCCAAACCGTGTCTCGGGAGCAGCCCAAGATAAGAGCCAGTTCCGTTGTGCCTTGTCCTTGTTCCCGTTGGCGCCTGATACGGCGCACGGTGGCATTCGTAAAGCGGGCACGAGGATGCCGTTCGTCCTTTGAGGAAACATTGTCATTCACCACGCCCTCGCCGGTATCGCGCATTGTGTATTGCTCGAATAGACCCGCACTCGGCCGGTGTGCTTATCGGTCGTGAACACCGAACCCTGTGCGCCATTGGCTGAAGCCCCCGCCATCGGGTACGCCGTGGGAGTTCCCTTTTCCGCCGCATCATCCAGGACAAGAATTGCCCCGGCCGCGCAAGAAACCATAAGCTCAACACCGAGACGATGCTCATTCGCAGGGATAGTCACGACGAGCGCGAGACCAGCAAAAGACACTGGGTTGGCGCTGTAGTCGATACCATCATTACCTGCTAAACTAATAGTCGGAACGATGGCGGCGGCGAGAAAGAGAGCCCTCACGGCAAGTATCCATAGAGGGTAAACACCCCTGCCACGATAGTTCCTCCCACCGGGGCGTTGACGTTGTAGGTGCCGCTCGGCAAAAACCGAAGTGTGGTGATCGGGGTGAAGGACGGAGCAACCGTCGCATTGGGGTTGAAGCCACCAGAAATCTCTCCGCTCGTCACCGTAAACACACTTGCTCCATCGAGATCAAAAGACCTTATCGGACCAGAAACCTTCGCCAGATCGGTCGCCGTACCAGGAACGATGGTCAACTCTCCCGTCATCCCGTGCTTTACCGCAGATTGCACACCTTGATACGGGAGTGGATCAATCACTGACTGATTTGCGGTGTAATCACCATCGGCAACTGCCGATGTGCTAGGTTTAATAGTTTTCGCAACCAAACCCCCAAAGTAGCTGTCATGGTTCACCAGGTCATTTACAAAGCTGACCCCGCCGTTCTGACTAAACGCCATGATGGGATAGTCCTCGGCGTCCAGAAACAGCCCGTGCCATTCCAGCTTGAAGTACGAATATCGCGCTGACAGTGGGAAGTCGATGTATGAGGCCGGCGTCGTAATCGTGACGGTGGATATTTTGACAATGCCGGGCGATCCGCCGGGGGTCGGTTGCGCGTCCGCTGCCCCGGACAGCAGCGTCAGAAACGCAAAAACGGCGGCGAACAGAGCGCGCATCGGACGTTCCCCTCTATTTCCCCAGGTGAAAGGCGCGGGCCATCACACGTCGAGGTCGATCAGCGATGCCCCGGTAGCGAGGAATGTGATGCCCGTGAGCGATGTCCAGGTGGCGTCGAAATCAGTGGCCGTGACGATGCCGGCCGTGTCGATTGATACCGAGCCAGCGGTCCCCGCCGCCTTCTGCACGGTGCTGACGATCGCGCCCGGCGGCCGGTAGCCAGCCGGCAGGACGAATACGGTGTCCGTGAGCGTGCCGTTCCTGACCGAGCCGCCGATCGTGACCTGGCCGGTCTTGGCGCGGGTGAAATAGGCGTGCTGCTGGATGACCTGTACACCCAGGACGGTCGCCACGCCGGGATCGGTGGTCATCACCGCGACCAGAGTGCTCCCGGCCGTTCCGGCAATCGTCACGAACGCCCCGTTGTAGCCGGTCGGCGTCATTCCGCCGATCACGAACCCGACGCCAACGCCGAGGCCGTGCGGGGTAGTGGTGGTGTACGTGACCTGACCGCCGCTGGTGCTGGCCCAACTGGCGGCGGTAATCACGTCGTCCATGTTCTCCCAACTGTTTTCCAGCACCGGAGACCGGAAAATACCCATCGTCGCGACTGCGCCCGGAACACCCGGCGTCGCACCGTCAACCTCAACTACTTGGGCGGTAAACGTCGTCGCGCTGACCGCGATCTCATTCATGCCGACGTTGGTGTACTGAGCATTGTTCTCGATGTAGATGCCCGCGCCCGTTGGCGATCCATCGCCGCGGCCGGACCTGATCGTATTGTCGTCGATGTCCGCGCCGATGCAGCGGCCGATCCGCACAGCCTTGGTGACGGTCGCCGTGCCGAAAATGCCGATATGGTTGCCATGCAATTCGGGGAAGGGCATCGGCTGGCTCGACCCATCGAAATCGACGACCGCGCCGTTGACGGTCCCGGCGCCATGCGACTGCTCGATGTTGTTGTTGGTGAGCTTTGGCAGACGCCCGCTCGCCATGAAAAACGCGCCACCATCGGCGTCGATGTTGCAATCGTTCATGTGGAAAAGAGCGGCATTGCCGGATGTGTCCGCTTCGTAGACCTTGACGCCGGTGCGTCCGCTCCCGATTGTCGAACGGATGATCGTTTCGTCCAAGACAACGCTGTCGC
This sequence comes from Ramlibacter sp., assembly GCA_035571715.1. Lineage (GTDB taxonomy): Bacteria > Pseudomonadota > Gammaproteobacteria > Burkholderiales > Burkholderiaceae_C > Ramlibacter. The sequence goes on along the minus strand of DATNCB010000898.1, from coordinate 43,269 downwards.
CCGCCTCGGATAGCTCGATGCCCTCCCAAAAGGCGCAGTGATGGATTATCGAGTTCGATGGGTTTCCTTGAATGTTGATGGTCGGGTTGTTCTCGATCTTCATCGAGATATCGAGGCCGCCGGGCAGGCAATAGACCCCGTGCATGTCCAACTTGTTGAAATTTTGTGTCAGACCATCCTGACCGCCAAAGACGATGTGCATTGCTTTTCCGCAGCGCGCCGCCGCATTCTGGTCGAGCGGGGTCAGGATGATGTCGCCGACCTCCATAAATTCGAGATATGCGCCCGCGTCGGCCACGATTTGCAACAGGGTCGCCGAACTGGATACCGTGGAGAGCGGCCCGAGCACCGTGAGGTTGCGGGTTTCCCCGACGAACGAGGCCCCGCGGTTACGGATGCAATACCCGCCGTCAGGGTGCTCGCCCACCCGGTACGTCTTGCCGAGGAAGCACAGTCGGAGTGCGTTCGAATAGGCGTACTCGAAGGCCGCCTGTATCTGCGACCGCTCATCGAGCCCGGTGCCGAGCGCCCCGTAGACATCGACGTACAGGTTTTGTTGCTGCGGCAATAGCTGCCACCGACCCGCCGAGCCAGGGTCGATGCTGGTCGGCTTGATGATAGCCCCACCGTCATCGGCCGCGGTGGAAGTCGCCTGGTAGCCATAAATCGAGGCCGCCTTGTCGCCGGCGACGTAATATCCCGTCACCATGACAAACGAGATCGTGGTCGGGATCGTCGCCGCTCGGAGTTCCGCGATTGTCCCGAACCATGCCAGCGACGGCAGCGCGGGGGGCCAAATCAAAAACGGTTGGCGCAGCCACGCGCCCGGCCCGCTCCCATTCGGGACGATAACGGACAGGTCGTCGTCAGCGGCGGTCGCCGCGGAGTTCCAATAAAACCAGCCGCCGTTCCCGTCGCCGACTGCGGCGCCGCCCTTGACGACGACCGCCATGCCATCGACGCCGATAAAGGCGCGCATGTCGCTGAACGTATTGCAGATTTGGGGGAACGTGTTGAGATTGTCGCCAGTTACCGATGGCCCCCCATCCACGTAGACGGCATTGGTCATGGCGGCTTAATCCATCCACTTGCAGGCAAAGGCTGTCGAGCCTGTTGCGCAGAAGATCGACACCTGGTCGGTCGGGCAGGCCGTGCCGTTGACGTAGTAGCTGCCGCCGCTCGACAGCACCCATATCCCCGACGTGGCGCTGGGGATCGCAGCCCCGATGGGGTCTCGCAGGTCGTTGGTCATAAAGACGTATGGCGCTGCGGCATAGCCGGCGCCGGGGTCTTCGATCTCGAACGATGTCACCGCGCCGCCGGTCAGCACCGCATGCGCCTTGGCGGGCTTTTTGCCCGAGAGGTCGGTCCACCGGCCCGACGTGTTGCCCGCATCGCCCGGCGCGGGGTAGCCCGCCTGGCCGACGCCGAGATACGACGGGTTGCCGCCGTCGCCACCGCCGAGCAGTTCGACGACCGGCGGCACGGTGTAGCCGAAGCCCGCGTTGGTGATCGAGAACCCCGTTACCTTGCCGTTGGTCAGCGAGCACGTCGCCCGCGCGGCGCCGAACTCGATGAACATCTCGGCGGTGCTGAGATTCATCACCAGCAGCATCGAGCGGCTTTTGGCGACCGGCAACAGCAGTTGCGGCGTCCCGCCGGTGCCGATCGTCCCCGAGGCGTCATAGAACGGGTGGCGGGTCTGTTGGCCGCTGGCTCCGACGAGTTTCATGGGGCTATCGCCTCCTTCAGCGGCGCCGACCGGAAAATTCGAGCCACACCAGCGGCGCGACCGCGCCGGCGCAGAACGCGACCAGCACGTAGAGCCCGGCCGCCGATTGCCACTGCATCGCCAGCACAGCGAGGACGAACGCACCGATCAGCGACAGCAGCAGTTGGAACCGCACGGCGAGGATGCGCGCGATGGCGACGAACGCGGCGTGCAGTTGGTCGCCGATGGTGGGCTTTTGGGGGACGTAGACGGTCTGTGGCGGCGGGGGCGGTGATCCCGCTATCGGGACAGGTTCGGTCGGCGGATCGACGGCACGCAACGGGGGGCGGCGCGGCCGGTCGGGGATCGCCTCAACGGCGACCCGTTCGGTTCTTGGGCCGAAGTCTTGTAACGAATCCGTCAATTTCGGCAGGCTCCTCGGGTTCGTCGTCCGGCGGCTTCTTGCCAGAACGCATCTGCATGTATTGGGTGCAGCTTTTCAGCAACGCGATCCGGGTCTCAAGAGACACCGCAGGGCGCGCCAAACCGGGGCCTTCCTCCGAGGGTTCCTGTGTATCACCTTTTGGCGCATCGCCGCAATCGGGGCGCTCGGCCTCGTCCAGCAGCGAAATCACGTATTTGTCGAGGCGGGCGAGCAGGGGGTCCGTCACAGCCAACCCGCCGCAGCCATAACGGCGTCACGAAGGTCTGCGTTGGGCAAAGGGATGGCATTTCGGCATAAATTGTAGAGGTCTTGAAACGACGGAGCGCCGCTGCCCACGGACTCATTGACGCCCCTAATTCTCTCGGCGACAACCCACTCCGGCTCGGCTTCCTGAAGGGCGAGCACCAGTTCCACAGATGCCGCGCGCCCAAGAGAGGGGAACGCCCCTCTCACCCTCTCCGCGCGGGCCAGCGTCTGGGCGATGAACTCCGGTGATGCGGACACACCTTCCCTTTCCGAATCCTTGCCTTGCGAGGGGCAAGGATACCAGCTTCGAGGGTATAGCTCCACTGCCCGATATCGGAGGCCACCCGCTTGTCCCGGCTTTATGACCGTTTGGCCGTTAAGCGCCGGACGCTCTGAAAGGCAAGGGTCGTCGTGGAGTTGCCCGAAATCCTAGCTGGCGTTGGAAATTCAGCGGTCGGAAAGCCCGTTGCCGGGAAAAGTGCCCGCCCCCGTGTGCGTTTGCTCCGCCGGCCTTCAAGGGCAGGAGGCCGGTACTGCGGGCGGCGATCGGCGATATTGGTGCGTTGTACGGCACGCTTTGATGTGCTATAGCACCAACACGATGCTCAGGTCGCTACCACGACTGAGTATCCAGCGGCCGGTTGGGGGGTCTCACCCCGCCGGCCGCCGCGCGCCTTTTGTACCACCGATGCGAAAGGTCTCCAACAAATGATCGGCGGTTCTTGGCGCGAAGATTTGCCACCCCTCCCAAAGAAATCTTGGAAGCGCATTCGCAAGGTATTTCGTGAGACTGCCCTAAAGCCGGAGCCAGCCGCAGATGTGAGAGACAACCCACACGGGGGCGGTCTACCGGCGACCCAATCGATCCCCATTCGGGTCGATCACCGCTGATACTCGAAGGCGCGGGATAGGCCGTCGTCCTCGTGCGGCATCGCCAACGCAGCAGCGGGAACAGCCGTGTTCGGATTCGCTCCGTGCGTCGGCCGGTTGAACATCCGGTTCTGCATCCAATCGCTGCGCAGAAGGCTTCGGGCAGGATAACGCCCCGCGATGATCCCGCCGGCCAGCGGATGCCCCGCCCCGACCGCCGTTGCGCCAGCAACGAGGTCCAGTATGCTGAAAGCCTCCACCCCGCCGAACGCCGCCGGCGACTGCATGTTCCTGGTGAACGAATCGTATGCGTCCGCGATCGACTTCATTTCGCCGGTGAGGGGGCGGTCCCGCGTCCTGCGGAGCGCGGAAACCCGACGGGCGAGAACGTCGCCGTTTGCCAGATTGGTCGCATCCTCAAGGTCATAGATTTTGGCGAACAACTGGCGAGCGTTCTGAAACTTCTTGATCGTCGCCTGCGCGGCGGCGGTATCGGCCGGGGTCAGCGTCCCCATCTTCGCCTTCAAATCCGCCTCGGCCGCCGCGAGCGCCGCCTGTGCGGCCGGCATGCCGATTGTCTGAACATTTCTCTGGCCGGCGAGAACCGCCTTCGCGTTCTCGACCGCCTGCGTTGCCTCGCTGACCTTGGCGAACGCCGCCGTGCGCTCAGGGCCGTAGCCAATTGACCGCTCGATCGCGTCCTCAAGGACATTCGCCGCCTGGCGCTGAGCTAAGCCAAGCTGGTGCATTTGGGGGTCGTTTTCCTTGCGGAAATTCCGCCCGGCATCAGCGCGCAGGTCGGCGATCTTCTTCATCACCGCGTCAGTTGAGGTGATGGGGTTGCGCAGCAGCGTCGCCTTCAGGTCCGCGACGTGAGGGTTCGGGACAGCCTCGGGGAAGGCGCGTTCCATCTCGGCGTTTCGAATACCGACGCCCTCAACCGCACTGCGAAACGCAGGGTCCGCGCTCAGCACCGTCTCGGGGGTTCCGGTCTTGACTGCATCGTATGCCTCGATGGCCGGCTTCTTGGCGGTTTCATAGGCCGCTTCGGTCAACATGGTGCCGGGCTTCAGCCCCACTGCTTTCGCCGCGAGTGCGTTGGTGTTCTTCTGGTTGTCCACCGAAAACGACTGGTTTTTCTTGATCTTCCCGGAGTCGCCCGACAGCAGGCGCGACGTTGCGCTCGGGGACTCGCTGATTTCCTCGGGCGGCAGCCTGTACCCGGCAGACCGGGCGGAGACCGCCGCCGGGGTCGCCGCACTGGCACCGGGGATCGTACGCCTCCGCATTGCCGTCGCCGCACCACCCGCGAACGGCAGCACGTCGCCGGCAATCGTCGCGGCCGGCCCGAGCGTTTCGCGGGTTCCGGTCAGGTCGCCGATCCCGCCCGCCACCGCACCTATCGCCTGTCCGGGGATGCCAAGCGCCGCCGCCAGCCGGTCGCCGCTCTCGGTCTGTGGCAACCGCAGGCCCGACGTGCCTTCAAGCGATTTGTCGCGTTCCTCCCAAAACCCCTCGCGACCACCCTCGCTAATCGGCGGCGACCGGACGGCACCGACGACATCGGCCGCAAGGTTCCGCACCGGGTCAGCCACGAGCGTATTGTAGAGCGGCGGCCCGATGTTCTTCGTCAGGCTGTAGATCGGAGAATAGGACAGCACGTCATCGGCGATTGAGGTCAGTGTGGGCTTCTTGGGCGCGGCGACGGTCGGGCCGATGGGCGCGGTATCTTTCGGGACGGTCACAATATCCGGTGGCAGCGCAGCGACCTTTTGGGACGACGCGGCATCAACAGGGACCAGATCAGCGGGAAGATCGCTCATTGCGCGGGCGCACCGTTCTTGTCATACGCCTTGCCAGCGTCGTCGTAGAACCGCTGCGTGCTCGGCGACCACCCTTTGAGCGTCATGCCCTTCAACGCCTCGGGCACAGGGGGTGGCGCGCTCGGCTGTCCGGCTGGCGCGGTGGTGGCAGGGGATGGAGACGATGGCACAGGCGACGGCTTCTCCGAATCAGCCTCACGCCTCGCCAGCATGCGTTCGGCGAACGTATTGACCGACTCCTTGAACTTCTTTTTGCCGCCGAACGCCAGTTGGTTGACATCGTGCACGCTGTACGGGACCGCCTTTTCGATCTCTTTTTGCAAGTTCCGCAGCAGTTCTTTTTGCGGCTCCTTCACGGCGTCCGACGACAGCATGGCGCGGATATTGGCCTCTGCGATCTGCCTAATCTCGGCATAGGATCGCATGACGGCGGTTCCAGACCAGCCTTTTTGCGGGACCAGAACATTGTTGGCCGTCGTGAGCCCGACCAGCCCTTGCGCGGCGCCCTGCGATTCGATGGTCGCCAGTTGCCGTTGAAGGCCGGTGAATTGCTGTGTCACGGCCAATGCCTGTTCACCGACAAGATGCGTCGCAGCCACGCGCCCGATTGCCGCCTTGAGGCTGTCCGGCTGTATCGACTGCAAACCCATGAACGCACCGGCATTTGAATCAATCGGCAACTCGACTAGGTTTTTCAGCGACGCCGCCAGTTCGCTGGTCGCGCCGATCAGCCTGTTGGCCTGCGACGCCGCCTGCCGGCCCTCGCTGCCGGGCGGCGCAGAATGGATCGTTTGCCCTGGTTGCAGTTGGATCGGCTGGTTATTGTCGGTTCGGACGATCTTGTTCTCACCGCGCATGCTTTCGCGGCCCATGACCCGCTCAACTTCTTTCCCTTGGGCGTCCCGGATGACGAACTCCTTGCTCGCGTGAAACTCCGGGGCGTTGGCGGCAGAGGCGTTCGAGGCTAGGTCATGCTGTGCCGCTCGGGCGTTCTTGTACCGCAACTGCGCTTCGGGGTCGTTAGGGTTCTCCCGGAGCGCATTGCCAGCATCCAGAACCTCCTGGTTGACTTCGCCCGTTCGCCGCGCGGCCGCTGTCTGCGTTATCATCTGATCGGTGCGCGCCTTGCGCTCATTAGCGAGCGCCACGGCTTCGGTTAACTTCTCCCCCTTCGCAAACTGTTCCATCGGGCTATCGCCGAGCGCTACCGCCTTCGCGTTGAACAGCGCCAGCGCGCCCTTCGAGTCGGTCGCGATCATATCCAGCGCGTCCTTGTAGGACTCGTGCTGGTATTCGTAGAGCTTGAGGCTGTAGTCGCTCTCGGCCTTCCACTTGTCGAACGCCGTCTTGTACGCAGAGGCGTCCTTCGCCTGGTACGCCTTCATCACGTCAGCGGCGGCGTTGAGCGAGTTGAGCAGAGGGCGTTTGGTGAAGGCGCTGCCCAGCATCGCCATCGACATAGCGAGCGAGCCCCACGCCTCGACCGGGTTGGTATTCTGCATCGTCGGCGCGGGCTGCGGAGGCGGCATGGGAGGCTTTTGGAGCATCAGCGCGTGACGCGCGGCGTTCGATGCCTCCGTACTCTTGACCAGTTCGTCGCCGGCCGCTTTCAGCTTTTCTTGATGCGCCGCGCTCTCGCCCTTGACCTTGGCGATCTCGCCCGGCGTCGGCCCGGCCCCCATCGCGTTCGCAAAGCCGCTTGGCCCCGGCGGGATCGCCGATGGCACCGATGGCGGCTCGTCCCGCGTGGCGAGGTCGGACACGTCACGCGGCCTTCAACGTGATCGTCCCGGCTCCCCCACCGCCAGCGCCGGCGAGCGCGCCAGCGAAATTGCCGATCGCGGACCCGAGCGCCTGGTCCTGGGCGAGCGCATCCCGACTTATGGCCTGGTAGATTTGGGCCGCCAGCCCCTCGGTGTTGACCGCCTGCCCGACCATCGCCGAACCCTGCGAGAGAAGCTGTAGCGCGATCTGCGCCGCGGCGTTGTGGGCGCGCTCGTGCGCTGCGGCGATGTCCTGCTGTTCCGCCGACGATCCCGACATGCCGCGATTCGCGTACCCGGACCTGATCTGCGCCTCGGCCGCGGCGGTCGCCGTCTTGAGGCCGTCCGAAAGCCCCGGCGGCAGCGTGCCGGTGTTTACGAACGATTCGAGTTGCTGCCCCTTGTTGGCCTGCGCGCCAGCCGTCGCCGCGAGGCTGTTCGCTGCGTTCCGAGTCTGCGCCTCGCCGGGGATCGGCTGGTTGCCTTTGAGCAGGTTCATGCCGAGGCCGCCCAAGGAAGCCGCAAGGCCGAGGTCTTTGCTGTTCAGCGCGCCGCCGGTGATGCTGCCGATCGCCTTGTCGAACCCGCTGGTCAAACCGCCGCCGGCGCTCGACGCGGAACTTGCGTCGCCGACACCGCCGGCCGTGGTCGCCCCCGTGGCGGGGTCAAAGCTCAAGACGCTGGTGCCGGGGCCGGCCTCGAACGTGTTGGTGAAGGTGCCCGTGGCCGCTGGCGACAACTCCCCTATGCTGGACGGCACCGCTGACGCCGCCGCGCTGGGCAACGCGCTCGCGCCGACCGGCGACGCCGCGCTGGCCGGGACCGCCGGATTGGCAAGGTTCGCCAGCGGCGTGACGCCCTCGATGCCTGGAACCGAACCCGCCGGCACCGCGCCGGGGATGATGCCGCTGCTGCCGCCGCCGAGCGCCAAGTCCAATCCGCCGGAACCCGCGCCAGCAAAGTCAAGCGCACCGGCCCCTAGATCGAGCGCCCCCGCCCCGGCCGCACCCGCGCCAGCGCCGCCCAACGAAATCGCTTCGGGGATCGTGCTCGCCGCGCTGCCGGCTAGTTCGCCGGCCCCCAACAGGCCACCGCCCGCCAGAAGGTCGCCGGTGAACGCGCCGCCCGCCGCAGCCTCCCCCGCACCGATACCAGCGGCGGCAGCCTCGCCAGCCCCGATGCCAGCAGCGGCCTCACCAGCGCCAAAGAGGCCAGCCAACGCCTCACCGCCCAAGAGAATGTCTCCAAGGGCAAAAATAGCGGAAAATGGGTCATGAAGGGTGGTGGGCGATCCCCACCGGAAAAATACGGCGCGGAATAGAGCCAAGATCAGCATTATCAGGACAAATTCGGGCATCTCCGGCTGATCTCCATCAGGCTGCCGTGGCGGCCGAAAGCCTCGCGGTCGCCGACCTTAACAAATCCCAGCCATTTCAGCCACCGCAACGATTTTACCCAGCGATCATCCACAGCACATTGCAGCGTCGGCCATCGGGACAGGATTTCGCCGAGTTCGGCACGGGTTGTCCGCAGGAATCCTTTTTTGTCTCGCGCCACCGCTCCGGCGGCCGCCATCATCCAAAGGTACGGAGGATCGTCGAGCATCACGCCACCGACGAACACCACATGATTGCGATCGTCGCGGGCGCAAAACGAATAGGTCGAGCGGTCAAGGACGCGCAACAGCGCTCGGATCGGGTTGCCTTGCGAAAGACACGCCAATTCGGCTAGGTCATCATCGGCCAATGCGGATAGGAGTTCGGCAAGAGCCGCCGCAGATGCCGGGTGGTCAATGTGCATCAACAAGCGGGATGATGTCGGCGAGCGCCGCGACGAAGCCCTCGACTTGGCAGGTGACGGTCATCCCGCCAGCACCGCCGGGCTCTCCGGGTGCGTGTCGATAATCAGGTGAATCCTGGCCGCATCCCCCTCGTTCGCGCCCGAGTGCGCCACCTTGTTGTCGAGGGCGTAACAGACCCCCGCCGCAAGATGGTATTTCTCGCCGTCCACCGTCAGCCACGCCTTCGGGTTCGTTAAGATCGGGACGTGAAAGCGCTCCGTGTTCGTGAAGTAGATGCCGGTGTCCGTGTGCTCGGCGATGACCCCGCCCGGCGACAGCCGCACCAGCATCGCCCGCGCCGGTCGGCCCTCCGTCCGAACGCAAATCTCGTCGATCGCCACGGCCAGCGCGCCGATGTGATGCCGCGTCGCCACCGAGGCCAACTGGTGCAGAATGTCGCGTGGCCTTGACCCAGGTTGTCGCCTCAAATGGATAACTTCGGAGTTCTTGTGCGGGGAGAACGGCAGCGTTTGTCTTAGCCGATCCTCGCCCCACAGGTCGTCAAAGGCCGGCAGCATATCGAGGATCGGCGTGATGTCGTAGGGGAACAGCTTGACGACTGACAACGCAGCCTCCGAATTGGTGCGTTGCACCGTACCACGGATCGTCAGATTTTCAACATCCCCCGCGCGGCGTTGATTTCGGTGAAAACCTGCCAGACCCACGCCTGCCGCTCGCGCTCGTCCTGTAAATCGACCGTCTCGATGTCGGCGCTCTGGACGTTCAACTCTTGGCAGATGTCACCGATGACGCCCGACACCCGCTCAAGCCACTCGCCGACCGCAGCCTCGGGGATCGGAAAAATCTGATATTCGACGAGGCTGACGCCCCGCTGCATGCGGAGCGCCTGGGTGATGTCCCTGACGTTTTGGTCGAGTTGGAAGCTCCACGAGGCCCAATCGGATTGCTCGTGCGGGACGTTGAGCAGCGGTGCGGCGCTGGTCACGCCTCACCAGTCGTGGACAGCCCCAGAATTGTCCTCGGAGTCGCGGTCCAGTTGCCCCCACCGCTCGGTATTGGGGTTCTCGGGCCGCCTGTACGGGCCACGGCTACCGCTCGGCGGCCCCTGCGTCGGATCGCGGCTGACGCCGCCGCCGCCGGCCTGCCCTGGCACCACGGCGCGGAAACGAGGGTTAGGCCCCTCGGCAGGGTATTTGCGGAATGCCATCGTCAATCCTCCGTGTTATGGGGCGGCTTTGAACGTCGCGATCCCGGTCGCGAGATCGTTTGTGATCCCGTTGTTCCACGTCGCGTTGCGCGTCGTTGCTGTGGTCTGCGCTTCGTAGGCAAGCGCGACACCGTATTTGCAGCCAGCCGGGCAGGTAACGGCGATCTGATCCACTATCGCCCCAACATTGGTGGTCGGGGCACTCGCGTAGACCCCAACCATGTGAACGACAAGCTCTGAATTTTCTGTCGGCGTAACAGAGCCGGTCGTAAGGGTGTTGACGCTCGCTGCCGCGTTGCTGTTGTGCTGGTCGTAGGGAGATGACGTTTTGACCCCGGAGAAGGCCGCCGCAACAATCGCCGGAGCCGCTAGAGTAGTCGCAGTAATCGAGAACGTGTGCGACGCCCCGACAGTGCAAGGCGAGCAGTACCACAACTCGCCATATTCATAGAGACCGATGAGGCCGGAAGATGCGTTAAGCCAGGTATTGCTCTTGCTGTCCGAAAGCGTCGGGAACCCACCATTTGCGTTGTAGGCGATCCCGAGGACGATCAAGCCATAGCCGGACGTGTCGATGGCCGGGGTAGTGGTGTTCTGGAACCCCTGAGAGGCGATGTGCGGCCCCAGGACGAATTTCTGCGGCACCCCCGATCCACCAATCAACCATGCGTCGGCGCTCCCGCCGCCTAACGCGAGGCAGATCGCGAGCGTAAGTGCAAGTCGGAGCATCATGGCGTCGGGGCCAGAAACACGGTGATCGTCCCGATGCCGGTGCCGCCGGTCCACGCCGTCGTGCCGGTTGTCTGCAAGCACAGCCGCTCCCCGGCCGCGATCGTCGAGGTCGTTACGGTCAGCGTTTGGTTGGTCGCCGCGGTCCCGTTCGCGTTGAACGAACCGGAATGCAGCACGGTGCCGGCCGAACATGCAGTCCCGCTCGGGGCCTTGTAGACCGAGACCGTCGCCGCGCTCCCGGTAGCCGTCTCAACCGAGCCGATGATAGCGCTGATCGTGGACGCTTGGTTGATGACTGCCAGGATCGTGTCGTTCGGATTGAGGGCCGCCGGCCAGCCGATCGCAATCGGGACGTTGTGCAGCTTGGCGATCCCGGCCGTCGAGGTCGAGGCGGCGGCAAGAGCCGGCGCGCCGTCCGACCGCATGAACGTCGTGGCCGAACCGTTGACGGCTGATGCGCCAGCGGTCGCGGTCGGATTGGCTCCGACAGCCGACGCCGAGCCGGAACAGCCCGTGCCGGCATCGCTCAAATCCGCACATGCCGCGGTCGTGCCGCCTGTAACCTGCCCCTTGGCGTTGAATGTGATTTTGAGCGCGGTTCCGGCGGTGGTGAGGTTCGGTAGCGTTGCCACAACCGATCCCACACCAGGGCCGGCCGCGATGTCCCCGGTTAGTTGCGTGATACCGGCGTTTGGCAGCGAAGCCCCGAGGGAGTTCACCGTCAATTTCTTGGTCACGCCGCCTTGAACCAATACGATCTGCTCGGAACCGGAGAGGGGCGTGCTCGCGGTCGGGCAATCGGTGATCTTGCCGCACGCGGCTTCGGCACCCCACGGGAGCGCGATAGCTGTGATCGCGAGAAGCGGGGCGATCCATCGGTTCATGGCTGTTGCCCCAAAAGGAAATTGCCGTCCTCGGCCCGCAAAGGACAGGTTTCTGGGCCAACAATCGCCTGCTTGTACGTGTTCTTGACGAACGTGTTGTAGCGCTGATCGGCCGAGGCCAGGCTCGTAAACGGCTGCGCGACCGACAGCGGGACGTTGATATGGAAGTGGAACTCGCCGCTAAAATACGCCACCGCAAACAACTTCTGGCCCATGAAGTAACTGGTGAACTGGATCGTCCCCTGCGAGTACGGGGTGGACCAGTCAGCGGGCGGGTCGATGCACCCGGCGGGTTGCGCGTTGGCCGCGGCGGTCAGGGCGACGAGAGCGATCACGCCACCGTGAAGGGCGCGACGAAGGTGTATCGCTGGCCGGTTGCTGTGCCGACGCTGATCCATGCGACATACTGTCCCCCGGCGACAAGGTTTACAAGCACCTGCCGGATGGCCTGTCGCGTCCGAGGTCGCACGTCGATGATCGTCGCTTGCCCGAATAGCCGCGAGCCCGGCGTGGCGTCCGCGCCGTTCGCCGATAGAAGGCTGACCGCAGCTTGAGAGATAGCGGCGCTTTGGCCGAGCCGCGTCGAAAGGTCAATCACCAAGGCGATACCGATATCGGGCTCTGTGGGGATCGCGATCCCGGCAAAATTAGAGACGTTCAGTTCCTCGCCGCTCGGGCTCAAAAATGGGAATGGCGGCGGGAAACTTGGCTGTCGCGGAGACGGAGCGCGTACATAAAGCGTCCGCGCAATGACCGGGGGGCGAAGCGACCCCCAACTGCCGGACCATGCCACCCCCCATGAGGTGCCCCAACTGCTACTCATGGACCCCAGGGAGCCGACGCCGAGCCAGTTCCGCTCACGGTGATGCTGTTGACCGATCTGATATTCGTGTCCACCTGGCCGCTCACGGTGAAGGTCAAGGCGTCGGTTTGCGCTCTGATCGCGGCGATGGCGGTGTTATCCGGGGCGGCATATGACGCGCTGGCAAGGCGGGTCGAAACTGCAACGTCGAGGTTTCCTGGCGTCAATCCAACGACGCTCCCCACCGAGCCATCGACATTGCCGGTCACGCTCGCGACTGCGCCTCCGGCATAGGTCGAGCGCGTCAGCACGTCAGCGTCGATCGTCGCCAGTTGCGTGTCGAGATTGGCCGTCGCGACGCCGAGCGCGGTTCTCACGTTGGCCTCGCTGATGTCGTTCAGCCCCGTCAACCCGGTCCCTTTGGCGAGCACGATATTGGTGCCCGCGGTCAGGATTCGCGCCGCCGTTGACCATACAGCGTCGAGCGCATTTGCGGCGAAACTGGCGGCCGAGATTGCCGCCGCCGCCACCGCTCCCACACTCGCGTCGATCCGGCCGCCGACGAGCGCCGCAGGAAGACGCAATTGAATATCGTCGGTGTCGGCCTGTACCGTGGCGAGCGCCGTGGACGTGGCGAGGCCGGCCTGAATTTCGGTCACGGCCGTCGCGGCGAGTTGATCCGATCCGATCGCGTCCGTCGCGATGACGGTTGCGTTGATGGCACCGGCCGCAAAGGAGGCCGTCGCGATCCCGCCAGCCGCTACGCTGCCGACCGAGCCTGCGACATTGCCTGCCACGCTACCGACAGCGCCAGTGACCGTCGTGATCGTCCCCGCCGTGATATTGGTCGGGCTCGCCACGGAGGACGGGAATGTGACGCCGGCCGCCGCCGTCACGGTTTGCCCGGCAAGTTGATCGGCGTTCGCCGTCACGCGGTTAGTCACGGTCGCGATGGTGCCCGCCGTCAAATTCGTCGTGTTGGCGATCGTGCCGCTCGGGAATGTCGCCGACAGGAACCCGGTCGGTTGCGTGTACGTCGCCATGCGCGTCGTGACGGCTGCGTCTAGGTTGGCAATCCGAGTGTCGCCCAGGGCGGTCAACCCGGCCCCCGCCGCGCCAATCCGGGCGAACGAATCCCCGGTCTGCACCGTGTTTCCTGTGTACGTGGTCAGGGTCGCCAGCGTGCCGGTGATGTTGCCGGTCATGTTCGCGCGGAAATCGACCCCGCCGGTGCCGGCCGCCGCCTTGATCCCGTCGCTGGTCCCACCGTTGCCCCCGGTGGCGAGGAAGCCGTGCATGCTCGTGCCGACCGGGGCAGAGTTGATGCCGTGCCCCGAGGTCGTGGTGATCTTCAATCCGTCGCCCGATGTCGCGCCGCCGACAATGCTGAACCCAACGCCGGTCGCGCCGCCCGTCGCGCTCAAGCCGGCTCCTGTACCGTTCCCGGCGATACTCAACCCGGCCCGATTGAGCGTGCTGGGGGCTGAGATGGTCAGGCCATCGGAGAGAACCACGTTCCCGGTGTATGTTGTCGCCCCGGTGACTGTTAAAGCAGCCAGAGTTGTCGTTCCGGCGTTGCTTCCGCTGATGAGTAGACCCGCGGATGCGCCTGCAACCGCATTGGGAATCGCCCCGCCGCTGGCGGCAAACAGCGCGTCCCACAGCGCCGTGTTGACCACCATAAAATCCATGAATATCGGACAGAATGCCGCAGCGTTGGCATACTGCATGCGCAGCGTCCCGAGGGTGTTGGTGTCCGTCGTGTCGAGCGGCACAAGATAATTGCCGAAGGCGTCGTAGTTGCTCGCCCCGGCCGTGGCATGCCTGGCAGCGAACGCGCCACCGTTTTTCGATAGCCGGATGCCGGTCGAGGTATTTTCGGTCTGGTTGGCTCCGGTCCCGGTCAGGTTCGTCACGAGGGTCACGCCGTCCGTATTGGCGACGGCTGGCCCGAATGAAACCGTCACGGCGGTCGATTGCCGGAGCCACAACATCCTACGCTCCCCTCTGCTGCGCCTGGTGCATACAGACCATCGGGACAACCGATTGCGGCGCGGCCTTGAACGACATGGTGAACTCGACCGCGCCGTTGAAGGTGCCCGACGCGCAGGTGAACGCCGGTACGACGCTGGTTGTCGCTGCGACCACCTGATACCCGATCGCGGCGCAACAACTGTTCGCCGCATTGGCGGCGGCCGAGGCTGCGTTGACGGCGAGCAGGTTTGGCGATGTCGCCGCCGTATTCGTTTGCCCGCGAGTAAGGGCAAATCCCGCTATGACGAGTTCCGCCGCTTGTGCGAGCGTCCCGGTTGCTGTGCATGTGAAGGGAGAGGTCGCGTCAGTCGCATTGGCCGGCGACGTATCGAGGGGCGATGCGGTAAAAGCACCGGAGAACGCCGCGGCGGCTATAGCAAAGTCGTTACTACTGGCCGTGCCCGTCCCGGTAACGCTCGTCAACGTACCACCAGCGGTCGCGATGAACCAAAAGGCCCGGCCTCCGACCGTACTGAGCGATCCTGCGTTCTGCGCGGTGTACGTGTGACCGAGGCTGTCGGTAACGCCCGTCACGGTGTTGGCCCCGACTTCGGCGACAACCGCGACAAGGAGATCGCCCACCGAAACCGAGACCGACCCGCTTGCGGCCATCGCGCCGCCGACCGGAATCGCCGTGGCCCCGCCGCTTAATGTGCCCCTGAGTCCCCCGAACGCCATCCCTGCCTACCCGAAGATGGCGTCAACGTCTTCGGTCGCGATCATCAGGTTGTAAACCGCATGGTCGGCCCCCGTCGAACGCAGCGTCACGCCGATCTGCGCGCCTGGTATGTCGTCGGTCGTCGCCATCAGCACCGGACACGCGACGGTCGGTGCCACGGCAGTCGCCGGCAATGGCGCATTCGGCGGGAACGCGATCTGCGGCGAGGCGGCCGGAAAGCTCGCGTATTCGGTATCGACGGTCAACCCAAACAGCGGCGCGCTGTTCACGTCGGCGAAGTTCTCGGCTTGGACGTAAACCACGCGCCCCTGCTTGACCATGTACGGCTGCTGCGCGCCATAGAGCTTCGTGCTCCACGTCTTTTGGAGCGTCGTCGATGGCGTTGTCATCAGCGGGTAGAGGCGCACCCCGTCCGTGCCCCAGGCCGCGAGTTGGCTGTTGATCTCTTGCGTCCCGATATAGGTCAGCGGGTTCATGGACGATTGGCTGACGATCGACCAGTCCTGCTCGTTCCAGCACACCATTGCGTTGCGAAACGTCAGCGTGAACGGGTCTTTGATGCTCATCAGCATCAGGTAGACCTTGCGATTGTAGAGGTTCGCCACCGCCGAACTCGGCGTTACCGGAGCCCCCGCAGCGCGCGGATCATCGCCGGTCGGCAAATCGGCCTGCTCGAACACGCGATCCATCTTGCCGCTGAGCTTCGTCACCGCGCCGCCGAACAGCCCATAAATCCCGAAGGTGTTTCCAAAGACGATCGTGCGCGAGAAATCTTGGATCGAGTCGCGCCAGTTGGTGCCGGTCTGCGGGTCCGTGTTCTGGCTGGTCAGGCTCTTGGTCGGCGGATTGCCCTGCACCTGGACGTTACTGATGACGCCGACCGACGAATCGCCGAACGGATAGAGGAAGCCGTTGGCCTGCCGGATCGCCGTGTATTCGCCGCGCAAGAAGCGATCGGTGTTGTTTTCCGCAAGCCCGCCGGCCGACGTGGCGAAGTTGCTGATGCTCCCCGGCGCCGACGACAGCCGGACCCCGCCTGTCGGGATTGTCCCCTGCTGGTAGGGGTGCTGTAGCCAAACCTGCGACTGGTAGGTTTCGATGTTCGACCCCGACACCCCGTAGGGCATCAATTGAATGATGCCGGACGCCGCGCTGTTGAGCCCGGCCTGGACGATCACGGTCGGCGCATCGGTGTATCCGACGCCCGCGGTCGTCAGCGACGTGCCGACGATCGAGCCCGCGCCGATGTTGCCCGTGGCGGTCGCCGCCCCGCTGGAAAACGTGATGATCGGCCCGGTGTAATCGCTGCCGCCGGCCGTCACGGTGACTTCGGTGATGACCCCATCGACGAGCCCGGTCACAAGCGCCGTCGCGCCGGTGCCGGACCCGGAATCGGTGATCGTCACGCCGGGCACCGAGGCGTACCCCGATCCGCCATTGGTGACGGTGATCGTCTCGACCGGACCCGGCCCGCCGAGGATGGCAAACCCTGTCGCCCCAGACCCGCCGCCGCCGGTGATCGTCAGCGTCGGGATGCCGAAGAAATTGGTGCCGCCGTCCTGAATGCCGATGACCGACACGCTGCTGGCAACCAACGTCGCCTGCGCGATGGCGCCGCTGCCGCCGCTCACCGGCGTCAAGGTGATCGCGGGCGCCGACGTGTACCCGGTCCCGCCGCTCGTCAGCGTGATCGACGTGACGACATTGCCGGTGAGCACCGCCGTCGCGGCCGCGCCGGAGCCGCCCCCGCCGACAAACCCCACCGTGGGCGGGGCCAGATAGCCGCTGCCGCCGGCCAGCACGACAATCTGGTTGACCGCAGCAGGAACCAGCGCCGTGCCCAGCGCCGCACCGTTGTCCGAGCCGCCGCCCTGGAACACCGCCTGCACGATGTCGCCGACGATATAGCCCGTGCCCGGCGACACCACGTCAACCGATGTCACCACGCCGTTCGCGACATTGGCAGCCAGCGCGATCCCCGAGCCATGCCCCCCGAAGGCGATCACCGTTGGCGTGGCGATGTAGTTCTGGCCGCCGCTGGTCAACGTGATCTGCGGGCCGATCGAACCCGCCGTGTAGAGGACGTTCCCATCCCACGCCCAATAATCGTTGGGCCTGTTGTTGTTCGAGATCAGGAGATACGTGCTACCCCATTGCACCGTCGCAGGAAGTTGCCCGCCGGCGTAATAGAATGACCGGGTTCCCGCCGGCACGATGTTGGTGACGGCACCCTGCCGATCGACCTGCACCGCCGAGCCGTCGTCGAAGAACACGGCGCAGTAATAGGTGAGGCCGATGTTGAACCAAGCGAAATTGACGATTTGCCGGCCGCCGGTCGCGGCGTACAGCCACGGCCCGAGGTCCGGCACCGTGCGGACGTTGCCGTCGCCGATCTTGATGTAATTCTCAAGCCACCACGCCTCGTTGTCCGCGATGAACAGGCGTGAGGCTTGGGTGTTCATGCCGGCGAACGGAGCCGGCGACTTGAACTGGATCGTGTCGGGCAGGCCGAACCGGGTCTGCACCGCGCGCGAGAGCCGGCCGTCGTTGCCCTGCATCGACGCTTATCCGCCGTCAGCGTCGCGGCGTCGGTTCCTCTGGGCGATGGCGATCTTTTCCGCGCGATCCCCCAAACAGGACATTAAATAAATGCTCCGCGGATCATCCTGCAAAAATACAGCGTCCGCGATTTGGCCGTATGGAATGGCCGACGCGATGAAAGCCCCGTCCGTCTCAAACGGGGGAAGTGGATAACCCGCAGGAAGCGCTCGGCGCACGCACTCTCCCCACTTCGGGATATCGTCGTCGAAAAGACCCTCCGGCACCAGATAAACCGCCTCGGAGATAATCCCCAACGGCTGAAACCCCGGCAGCGCACGAGCGGCAGTAAGCGTTGGCGCTTCAACAACGAACAGCAGCATGGCGCCGAAACACCCGTTTCCGTCCTGAACCCCCGCCCCATAGATGCGCACTGGCATCCCAAGGTCGCGTTCGATCATATCCTTGTCACACCCGTCCATCGAAATTCCGGCAAGCACGCCGAGGGGTGCCGGATTGATCGCCGATGGCTCCGGCCTCGGATACGCCCCCGCGAAATCGTTTATTTGTCCCGCGCTCTGCGGAACGCAGACGTAAATCGGATATGTCATAGCGGTCTCCTTCACTGGTTGTCAGCGGCGTCAAGGTCGTCGGCCGCCTTCCTCACCCAATACGCGAGGTTCGGGTTGCCGGCCACGTCGAGCATCGCGCCGTCGTCCACGGCCGGCGGCGCGGGCAGCGGCGGTCGGTTGAGCGCGTCGCACAGGCTCGTCAACAGCATTTCCAGCGTAGCGGTCGGGACGGACGTGTTGAGGCTGTCGCGGTCGAGGTCCATCAGCATTTGCCGCGCCAGCGCGCGAACCGTCCCGTCCTCGTTGTGGATCGCTTTCGGGACGACGCGCAGCGACGGCGCCGGTCGCGGCAGACCGAGCATCAGGGCCTCGGCGTATTCGGGACGCGCCCGACACCCATCGTCTCGGCGAGCACCGCGTCCATCGCTGCATGAAGGGCGTCCATGCGCTCGAACACCGTGCTCGGCGGGCGGTAGCTCTCCGGCTCACCGAACCGCGACCAGATGCCGGCGACGACGTTTTTGCTGACGCCGAACCGCGCCGCGACGGCTTGCTGTTTCATGCCGTCCTTGAGCAGTTCCAGTGCCTTTTCCTGTTGCTCGACGGTAAGCCGCCCAGAGCCGCGGCTCGCCCGCGACAACTTCGACATGACCGCCCCATTCACACGTATCATTTTCAAATCACCCCTACAGCACTCACACGTAGAATGAGGGGACTTTCCCCCTGTCGGTAGCGGCCCGGTCGATCCCAAGATGCCGCAGATACTCGCCCTCCATCAATTCGGCCGAGCCGAACCGCTGCGAGGCCATGTAGACGTAGTTCGCCGCCTTGAACTTGATCGCGTCCCGAAACGGTGCCGGGATCGCTTCGAGGTCGTTGTTGTTGTAGAGCGGCTTCGGCGTGCAGGAGCAATCCCACTCCATTTCGAGCGCCTGACCGGGCACCGGGAACAGGTACAAAATCTGATTGATCCCATCGCCTTGCAGCGCGGCCTTGAACGGATAGGTGAACACGCCGGCCGAGTAGATGCGGGCGAGCGCCTGCAACTCGGCGAAGTCCATCCATTCCATCACCGGGCGCGCGGCCGATCCCCACGAGACCGCGACGCTCATCAGATCGACGACGTTATCGTACCCCGCCCACTGCGCTTGAAGGTAGAGCCGGGCATAGCCGAAATGGTAGTGCTCGACCCCCGGCAGCGTGGCGAACGTCGTGACGGTCGTGTCGGGGATGCCCGGCGTAAACCCGCCCGGCACCATGAGGCCTGGCGTCGAGCCGCTGCCGAACGGGGCATTCCCGGCGACCAGCGCGCGCAGGCATGCCGTGAGCAGGCACACGTCGTTGCGGGCCATGTTGATGTAGGAGATCAGTTCGTCGCGGGGCGTCGAGATATTCGCCCTGTCCCGAATGAGGCGGCTGGTCTCCAAGATATATCGGTCGAGCATCAGGCGGCCCTCACACGCTGCAACCGCAGCGCGCTTATTTCCCGGCTGTGCTCCGCGGTCTCGTAACTCAGCCGGGCCGCCAGAGCGCCGAGAAGGTCTTGCTGCTCCCGAGCGTGACGCATCAGGTAGCCTATCTGCGAAACGGTGTGCTTGTACATGAAGTAGATGGTCGGCTTCGGCATCGTGGTCGGCGTCTCGCTGACGCTCAACAGGCTGATCGGATCGTTCGGCGAGTCCGCGTAGCGATCGGCCGGCAGCGCAGGCCGCACATGACCGCCGCGCGACATAATCACGTCGTCCAGCGCTTCCTCGACGGCATCGACGAACGCCGCATAGGTGTACCGGCCCGCCGCGATCAGATGTCGCCACGCGCGCTCGGCCATCTCCTGCAATTCCTGCGGCCGGTTGAGCCGGTCGAGCACCGCGGGCACGTTCGCGAAGTCCTTGCGCAGCGCAACATAGTGCGTCTCGGGTTCGAGGATGCCGCTATAGCGCCCCTCGAACAGCACCATCGGCGTGTGGCAGGCGGCGGCCTCGAATACCCGCGGGCTGATCTGCCCGATGTCCCATTCCGCCTCGCGCTCTGCGAGCCACGGCAGGAACTCGGCGTAGGACGGCCCGCCGCGCCTGCGGTATTCGTCCAAAACCTCGCCGTCCCAATCGAACACGTTGGACCCGCTCTCGGTGCCCAGCACCGCGCGGCAACTGCCGAGGAAGTCGTACCAGGCGTCGCCATAGACCCGCTTGTCCTCGGTCCACTCGATGTCGTGCCGGATGCACAGCCGCTCGCACTCGACCTTCATGCGGCGGCCGATTTCGAACTTGTCAAACGCGAGGCGGCCGTATCGGGGGCCGATGTCCCGCCCACGATAGCCGAGCAGGACGTTGCGGGCGGCAAGCGGCGTGAACCCGGTGCGCGCGGCAAGGCTCTCAGGGACATATCCGGTCAGGACCGGCACGAATCGGGTATTGGGGAACATCTCGGGCGGGTAGACCCGCGCCACCTGATCCTCGGGGATACAGGTCAGGACGATATCGTAGCCAATCTCCGCCAGCCGTGACCGCAGGCGGTTCGTGTTATCGTACTCATCTTGGATTGCGATGACCTTGACGCCGCGGTAGGCGGCCATGGCTCGGCAGAAAGCGTCGCTGGCGCTGCCATCGACCGGGAGACGGGCGCAGTAGCTTTGCAGCACTGCGTCGAACTCTCCAAGATCGGTCGCCAGTTCCGCACCATGCGTCACATGCAGGTAGCGCACGTCCCAGCGCGAGTGCCGCGCGAACGAGGCGAGGTACTCCGCCGTCGTCGGGACGTAGTTGCTGGAATTACTGTAACAGACAAGGAGCCTCCCACTCATGCGGACACCCAAAACCCATCCCGCAGCCACCCATGCCACCGACAATCAGTGGTGCGCTGGATGCTCGGCGAGAGCGTTGGGCTTTCCCGATTGCCGTCCCATTCCCATGACGGATGGCTTTGATCGTAGGCGTTTGCCCTGAACTGTACCGCGCCGTGCGCCCCGCACCCGCAAGGACAGATAAAATGCAGGCCACGCGGCGGCGCATCTTCGGGGTCGCTCAGGCCGGTGGTGAAATTGAAACTTCCCGCCACCCCCGGCGTGCAGGGCATTTCCGCTTTCAGGGGAGGACGGCCGGACATGCCGGCCATCCTAGCACCGAACGGTCAGACCGGGTAAAGCTGCGTGAAGTCCTGGTTCCCGCCCATCGCCAGCGTCGCGGTCGTCGCCGATGGGTAGAGGCCGCTGTTCTGGATAATCAGCGCGGTCGGCACGTTCTGGTAGATGCCGCCGTCGATGACAACTTCGCCGGTCGAGGTTGGCGCACCCGTCGCCGTGGTCGGCACGTAGATGACCGCCTGCCGCATGCGGACAAGGCGCAACTGCGTGTCGGGGTTGGTGTAGATCGGCGTCGCCGCCGTCAGCATCGGGACATACGACATCTCGAACGCCCCGGCGCCGACCGTGTAGCCGGTGCCGCCCGAGAACGTGATCCCGGTGATCGACCAACACATGATCGCGGTCGCCGCCGCGGCCGACCCGCCGCCGCCCGAGAAAGCCAGCGTCGGCACCGAAGTCAGTGGCGTGCCGTGGTCGGTCGCGAGAAGCCCGGTGATCGTCCCCGATCCGGTCAGCACGCACGTCCCCTGCGCGTTGCTTCCGGTCGAATCGCGCGCATCGTTGATGAAGCTGATGGTCGGCGCGAACGTGTAGCCCGCACCCTGGTTCGTGACCGTGACGCCGGTAACGACGCCGCCCGAGATCGTCGCGTAGCCGGTGGCTTGGATGCCCGGCGTCGGCGGGGCCGAGAACGCGACCTCCGGCGGGTAGACGTAATTGGTGCCGCCGTTCGTCACCGTTACGCTGGTGTTGACGGCACCGCCGACAATCGCCTGCCACACGCTCGACCCGGACGAAGGCGTGACGGTCGGGGCCGACGTATACCCGGTGCCGGCGTTGGTGATGACCGCGCCGACCGTGCCGCCGGTCTGGTTGCACAGCCGATGGTTCACCCCATCCGACTCGATGCGAACCGTGATCCCGCCGTCGCCGACGTTCCGCCAGATGCCCGTAACCGTGTCGAGCACCTGATAGTTGGTGTACAGCCCGAGCTTGCCGAGCCAAGAACCGGCCGGGACCAACTTCGCCTCGCACGGCTGAAGCTGGTAGACGTTGGAGGGCTGGCCGCGCAGCGTCGGGCCGAGGCCGCTTCCGCCAAAAACAACAGGCATCGTATCCCTCCGTTACAGGACGGCCGGCGGGCCAGGCGTGTTCGCCCACGCCGCGCCAGTGAGGCCGGTTAGATGCGCGCCCGAACTGGGTTTGGCGCATACCAGGTTGAGCGCGCTGATGAGCACGCCGATTTCGGCGATCTGGCCCTGCGGGATCGCGCTCTCGAAGCCCGAGAACACCATCGGGGCCGTGTACTCGCTGACGAACAGGCTGAGGTAGCGGCTGTTGATCGCGTACATCTCGCCGCGCGGGCAGAACGGGTCGGGGAAGATCGGCGTGTCGAGCACCCGCAGCGCGCGGAAGCCGGCATTGACCGGATCGTCCTTGCCGTACATCGACCGGGGCCGAGACTGGTACATCTCGTAGCCCATGAAGTCGGCGAGCACCGCCGACCAGTCGGCCGGGTTCATCACCGCAAAATCGGGCGCGTCGCCGCCGGCCCCGGTCGCGATCCGGGTCAGCGCGATCGCCATCCCCGTCCGGTTGCTGATGCCGGCGCTGTTCGGCAGGTATTGGCCCTGCCACCACGCATTCCCGGCCCGCGTGATCCCGCCATACGCCGGCACGTTCGCGCCCGCGTCATAGGCTTGCACGAGGCTGTCGAGCGCGTTCGGCGTCGCGTAGTTGTTCGAGTAGAGCGATTGCGCGAACGCCTGCTTGATGACGACCGCAGCGTCGCTCGTCACCGCCCGCAGCTTCGGGATGATGACCTCGCTCGACTGGGCCAGCGCCTCGAACCCGAAGAAGCCGATCGGGATCATGCCGATCTTGAGGTTGAACGTCGCGTTCTGAAGCGCGGCCACGTCCTCCGGCATTGGGAAGTCGCCGGCGAAGCTGCCCCACGAGAACGATACGAACGAGGCGCCCTGCGTCGGGATGGATATTTGGCCGACGCCGCCTTTTGCGCGCTGCGAGTTGGCCCACAGCAGGGAGAGCAAAGGGTGACTTTGGTAAATCTGGACAAATACGCTGGGGATAACTGCGCGCCGCGTGATAGCTGACAGTTGAGCCCCGAGTTGACCGCCAGGAGTCAAACCTCCGACAGTAGCCGGGGCCTGAAACGTCGAAGGATACGCCATCTACTCGGCCTCCCGTTTACGGTGTCCGCGCGATCACGCGGCGGCCTGGTCGAACTCAGCCATAATTTCGCTGATTTCTTGGTCCTGCCAGCGAATCGGATCTTCATGAAGACGCTTCATCGACGCGTCTTCCGACTTCCCGTCCATGCCGAGCACGTTCAGATCGGCGGGGCCGAAATTCGTCCCGTTGACGACCTTGGGCGGCTCGATCTCGGAGGCGACGAGCGCGGCGGCGGCGTGCGGGTCGGCGATGTTGCGCTCGACCATGATCTTCTTGACCTCGGCCATGCCTTCGTCGGTCAGGCGATAGCGGGACTGTGCCGAGGACAGGTTCTTGACCAGATCGCCGGTCGCCGCAGCATCGGCACGCGCCTGGCGGTCGGCCTCCAATTCCTCGCGGAGCTTCTTGTTCTCGGCGTCGAGGGCTTCCTGGCGCTCGCGCAGCGGCGTCAGCGCCGGTTCGAGCACGTCAAGTTCGGGGATACGCATGGTCGGGCGCACGTCTTTCATCGCCTTCTTGATGGCGAGGCCGTGCGTCGGATGGTCGAAAAGCTCGGCTTGGAGCTTCCATGCGTTTTGCAGGGTTGCCAGATCGGCCTTGGTGATCGTGACCAGATCGGGATTGGGCTGCGGATCGTCGGGCATCGGTTACGATCCCTGCTTGCCGCTGTCGCCGACGTGACTGATCGAGGGCATCCCGTCCATCGTCTTCGGCATGCCGGACGGGCGCGAGCCGATCTCGGCGTGTTCGAGGTTGACTCGCTTCATCATCGGGTCCGACGCTTTCGGGTCATGCTGGCCCGCCCGAGGGAACTTCGCCATGTCGGTCTCCTGTTATGCGGCCATCGGCATCGGCGGCGCTTCGCCGCCCGGCGCAGCACCCGGCATCGCGGGCGGCTGGCCCTGCGGTGCCATCATTTTCGACAGCGCGGCCATCGGCGAGGACTGCGACGCCTGCCGGGCGCTCTGCAAAAGGGACATCAGGTCGATACCCTTTTCGCCGCCGCCGCTGCCGCCTGAGAAGGTCTTGGTCAGCTTCGAGAGGGTGCCGAGAATTTCGGTGTGCGCCGGGGTTCCCATCGGGATCATCGGCAGCGCTTCTTCGAGCATCGTGATCGCGTTGCGGACCTTGCTCATCCCGGCCGCCGCGTTGCCGGCGTTCGGCTGCGGCGTGGTAACGGGTCCGACGTTGGGCCTGGCTGCGCCCATCGGGGGTGCGCCGGGCATCGGCGGTGCGCCACCGGGCGCGGCTCCGCCGGGGGGTGCGCCACCTGGGGGCGCGCCACCGGGCAATCGGGACAATAATGAGGCGATGTCTGCTGGCATGTTCTTGGTGGTCGCGCGGCCGGGGCAAACCTCGGAGGAAGGCCCCGGCCTACGCTTAGACCATCGGGCCTACTTGCGCCGGCCCCTGCGGTGCTTGCGCATGCGCTTTCCGGTAACTTCGATCATAGCGACCTCCAAGCTGCGTTTCGACCCGAGAACCAATTTCGCGGGTTTGCAACGCGCGAAGCATACGGGAGACTGACGGTTGTTTCGCGCGGCTGTTATTGCCGCTTGGTTGTGCGCGGGCGCATTTTTCTTGCTCGCCCTCGGCGTTTCTGATAGCGCCCCTTTCTCAAATGCAGAACCGCGATACGCTGTTTCATCGGTGGCGCAGGCGAATGGGCCTGACGCAAATGGCCGCAGCGGATCGGCTTGGCTACAGCATTCGACGAATACGGGCATTCGACAACGGCGAGGAAACCCCACCGCTGCGCACGCTGGTCGCCATGCAGGCGATCCGACACAATCTCCCGCCCTATTCCCTTGAGGACGCAGCATGATCTACGAGACCAGCGAGATCGCGCGCATGGCGCACGAGGTCAACCGGGCCTATTGCGAGGCTTTGGGCGATCACAGCCAGAAGCCGTGGGAAGACGCGCCCGATTGGCAGCGCGCATCCGCGCTGAAAGGCGTCGATTTCCATCTGGCGAACCCGAGCGCCACGCCGGCAGCCTCACACGAAAGCTGGCTTCAGGAAAAGGCCGCCGCCGGATGGAAGTGGGGGCCGGAGAAGGATGAGGCGGCAAAAACGCACCCATGCTTCATGCCGTACACCGATCTGCCAATCGACCAGCGCGCCAAGGACTTTCTGTTCCGGGGCGTAGTTCGCGCCATGTCGGGAGACGCAGCATGAAGGTTTCCGAGCATCCCGCGCGCCTGCCGCCCGGCGTACAGCCGCCGTTCGAGGATGCGGAGACGCGGCGCGGGCGCGGACAGGCCGAGCGACCGCCGCCACCGTTCCAAGCGGCCGTTCAGGACGACGACGACACTCACGAAGATTTAGGCGATGGGCTAAAGTTAGCCTCGGGCCTAACAGACACTAATTTCCCCGCTCCGACCCGCGAGCCCATCGACACCGCGCCGCAGGACGGCCGCGACGTGCTGGTGTTCTGGGGCGACGACGACGCCGAGGGCCGCGTCGTGCGCTGGAAGCAGGGCCGCTATTTCACCGGACGCCGATGGATGCAGGGCGGGCGCTGGGCGCCGTCCGATGGCACCACGCCGCTCGTCGCCGACGCGCCGACGCATTGGCTGAAGCCGCCCGGCAGCGAGGATGCCGCCGCCGAGGGCGCTCCCGAGGCCGAAGACGAGTCGGCCGCCGCCTGATGGCGCGCTTCAAGATCACCTGTCGGTGCTTGACGTGCGGAAACGTGTGGAAATTCACGACCAAAGACCCAGAGGCCCCCGACCCGCCGTGTCCGCGTCCCGTCCGGTTTGACGCCGCCGGGAAGGTGGTCGAGACGTGCGGCCACGAGAACCGGGTGCGCGGCATGGACCTATCCTCGAACCGCGCGCCGGGGATCGGCGGCGAGAATATCCACAACAAGGCGATCGACGAGACCGCCGCGATGGTCATGCACGATTACGGGATGACCGATCTGAGCAGCGACGTTCGCGAGGGCGAGACCGCCGCGCCGAAGCTGCCGCCGCGTCAGCAAGCGATGGCCGACAATTATTTTGGCGGGGCAGGCGGTCGCCGGCCGCGCATGGGCGTCAACCTTGCCGGCCACGCCGCCGCAGCGCTGAGCGGGCGGCTGTCCGACCCGGCTTCGACCAATCGTTCGATCGGCGCTGTCCACGCGAACCGCGTGCGACCGCCGGTGCACATCGTCAACCGGCAGGGATAGATGCCCTTAAACATCCCGACATCGACGGACCGATTGGCAAATTGGGCATCAGAACTGGTGACGGCCTGCCAATCGTCGCTGCAAAAGCGCCGTCAGCGTGGCGCGTCCTTTCGCAACCTCTACCTGACCGGCAGCGAGGACGGCCAGCCGCAGACATACCGCAAGACCTATACCTACGTCCAAACGCTCGCCTCGATGCTCTATTCGCCGGTGGAACTGCGGTTCACCGTCGCGCCGCATGGTCCCGCCGGGCCGCGCGACCGGGCAATGGGACACGCCGCTGCGACGACGCTGCTCGAATACATGCGCGGCGGCAACGCCGATACGACCGTCGAGGATGCCGTCGAGTGGTCGCTCGTCAAGGGCAAGACGTTCATTCAGCTTGAATGGTCTCGTCGCGGGATCGAGGCCCACATGGTTCAGCCCGAGACGATGGGGGTGCTGCGCGACGACATCACCCGGCTCGACCGGCAGGATGCGTTCGTGCATTCGACGTGGTTGACCGAGGCGCGCTTCGCCGATCACGTCGCGGACCATCCGAACCGCGCCAAGATCATGCACGACATCGAGAACCTTGCCGGCACCGACGACGACCGGCCGGACACCGCCGACAACGCTCGGCAGGTAATGATCGGCGGGCAGCTTTATCCGTTCCGCGCGCAGAACACCCCCGGCTCCGGCCAGGGCCGCGGCATCGTCAACTGGCTGCAAGCCCCGATCCCCGAACTCGACTCGAAGACGATGGCGAGCCTCGTGCGCCTCGACGAGCTTTGGGTGTGGGATCGCACCCGCGACGATTGGACGACAATCCAGCTTGTCGGCAACGTCCTCATCGAGCCGACCGGGCAGTTCCGCAACGCCTTCGCGGCCGGCGCACACTACGACAAGAGCGGCAAGCGCATCGCTCGCGGCGAACCCGGCGACGATCGCAACCCGCTTTCGGGACACCACCCGTTCATCGAAATCTGCGCCAACCCGCTTCCCGACTATTTCTGGGGCTGGTCGGAGATGCTGAACGTCGGCGCGATCCAGATGCAAATCAACAAGCTGGTGGACGACATCAACTTTCTGCTGCGCCGCCAACTCGACCCGAGCCACATCTTCACCGGCACCAGCCAGACCGCGGCAAAGGTGCGGTCGGCCCTGCGGCGACCGGGCGGATACCTCGTCGATTCGAGCCCGCAGTTCAAGCATGAGGAAGTCGCCCCCAAACTGCCCGAGGGCGCGTGGCAAAGCCTCCACGAACACGAGGCGATGTTCGACACGATGGCCGGGTTCCCGCCGGTCATGCAGGGCCAGGGAGATTCCGGGGTGCGGGCGCAAGGCCACGCCGAGACGCTGGTGCGAATGGCGAGCCCCCGGTTCAAAGATCGGGCGCTGGGGATCGAGCGCCAAGTCGAGGAAGTCGGCGGGCTCGCGCTCGACATGCTGCGCGCCCACTGCGCCGACATGCTTCCCTATTGGGTCAAGGAAAAGGACGTTGGCCCGTTCAAGGGCAAGGAACTGGACGCGCTGATCTACGAGGCCCCGGCGCCGGGCATGGTCCCGCTGCCGTTCCTCATGCACCAGGTCAGCGACCGTTTCCGCGTCGCGGTAGACAGCCACTCGGCATCGCCGGCGTTCAGCCACGACGCCCGCGAACTGGCAATCCTGCTCTTGAAGGCTGGCGCGCTCGGGCCGGAGGAACTGATCCGGCAGACTTCGCCGGCGAACGAGGAAGAACTGATCGCCGATCTGCAAACCCGCGAGGCGGCGAAGGCCGCCGCGATCGCCTCGCTACCGCCCGAACTGCGGGCGAAGGCGATGGGTGCCGGCGGTGGGCGTTCGCGCAGCCACCACTAGGGCCGCACTCGGCCCCGTGCTCTGTCGATCAGCTTGAAATAAGCGTCGCGGGTCGCCCAACGGATTTTCCACAGATAATTTCGGCACGCCCGGCAGGTTCTGTCCCGATGACCCCTGCCATCGACGCTGAACTGGAAGAGAACTTTATCCTCCCCACACCGGACGCACTTGGCTGTTTCAGACACGGCCTACCGCAACCTCGGCGAGACGGTCCATTGCGAAGGCAATCACCCGTTCCTCGTGGTAGCGAATGTTCGCCGGGCGGCGCTTGAAGAACAGAAACCGCGCGGATTGGCAAACAGCCGGCAGCACCCCGCTTTTTACAGCAAGGGTGCCGGCATGTGCGCGCCACATACATGAGCGTGCAATTCCCGGCGCGATCCCACGAGAAGACCTCAAAAAATAAGCAACCGCCTCCCCCTCGGGCAGCGCCACAGTGAACACCGCGTCGGTTCCACTCCACGCCGACGAGCGGTCATCCTCGCGGCCGGTGTAGACATTGAACACGACATCGCCGGACGCCATCGCGTCGCGCAGCGCGGCTTCGGCCGGTGCGGCGGGGTCGTCGAGAATGCGCCTCGATGCGCGGCGCTTCTTGCCTTGTATCCGCACCGCATCGAACATCAGTATTCGCATTGGGACAGGCGACACACGGTAGTCGAGGGTCAGCCGCTCATCGCCGAGTTTTTCGGACCATGCCGCGGCGGCGCGCGCCTCGTCAGGCGTGATCGGTCGGTAGAGGATCAGGCGGCGGATCATGCCGGAGGGTGCGCGGCGTTGAAAATCGCCTGCAACACCGGATGCGTGCGGTAGATTTGGACCATCGCTGACGGTAAGAATGCGCGGCGCGTGATATTGACAAGCTCGTCCCAAATTGGCGCTGGCTCGGGGAACGCGCGCGCAACATCGGGCCGCTCGCTGATCTTGACGCTCTCATAACCCCGCTCCGGCGACCATACCGCGGCCACGCCTTCCTGCATGGGAATGGCGATCAGCACGCAAATCTGCTTGCCGTTCCAGAGTGGCGACGGCGCGGGCACCTTATCCTTGCCGACGTTCATCGCCATCATGTGCTGAATTTTGAGCACCTTGGCAGCGGCATCGAAACTGGCGGCGCGCTCATCTAGCCATTGCTGATACCGAGCACGCTCAGCCGCAGACGGCCGGCGACGCTGCCGGTCAGCCCAAGACTCATGATCGTGTTTGCGCTTCACCCGAACATGCTCCCGAACGGTCGGCGACGGCCGGCGAGGATCGCCGACAGCGCGTCAGCATAGCCCTGTCGCAAGTTGGGGGCCTGGATCGGCGCGATCGGGGCGAGTTGCAGCGGCGGCGACGGCGCGGCGACCGCGGGCGCGGCGGCGGCCGGTGCCACCTGTATCGGGACACCGGGGGCCTCGGCCGCCGTCAGCGCGCGCCGCAACCCGCTCGGTGCGGCGACCGCCGGTGCGGGTGCGTCATCACCACCCGGCACCAGCGGTCCCATCCCGCCGAATCGGCCGGGCATCCTGCGTCCTGCTGCTTGACCTGCACCGCCCGCACTTTGCTGGCCCGCCTGCACCCCGCCAGCCGAGCGCTCGAAATACTTGTCCCACAGCTTCGCCGCCGTCGCGCGGTCGGGGGCCGCGAGGATTTCTGCCCAATGCTTCGTCGCGATTGGATCGCCGCCCGTGACCTCGCTGTAAGCGTGCTGGTGCTGAACAAGCGGGTTCTGCCAGTTCGGGCGCTGCATGAGCGCGGCCTTGCGATCGGCGTGGTGCTGGTAGAGGCCGATGCTGGTGCCCTTGTCGCCGGGCACGGTCGGATTGAACCCGCTCTCCGCTTGCACCCGGTCGGCAATGCCCTCCGCGACGTGAGGCGGGGCACCCTTGCTCGTCCAGAACGCGACGGTTTGGGCGCGCGGGTCCGGTGCGACCGTCGCAACGGCCTTGGCAAGAGGGGACGACGACGCGAAGCGTGCGCCCGATGGGTCCGCTTGTTCCTGCGCGTCAACAGCAAGCCGCCATGCGCGCGGGCTGCTGTAGACTTTGCCGTCAACGGTGATCGGCGCGCCCGGTTCGGCCATTTACATCAACCCCCGTTCCTGCCGCCACGGATCGCCGGCCCACGCCGGCGGCTCGTCGTCGTCATCCTCGGCCTCACGACGCGAAAAGTACGAGTAAACGAGCCGGTCCATCATGCGCTCCGCGACCGTGTTGCGGCCAGCCGCTTCGTTCATCACCCGGTCGTAGGTCGCCCCAGCGGCGATCAGCGGCATCCGCAGCCACTCGTTCCACGCCCACACCGCGAGCGCCGCGGCGAACGGGCGATCATCCTTGAGGCTGCCCGGCGCGGCTGGAGCAAGGTCGGGCTTTTCCTGAACCATGTCGTTCATTTCTTCCAGCATGGGCATGCTGTTCACAATCAGCGTGTCGGTCTGATAGGCGTTGCGGAACCCCTCGAACAAGGCAACCTTGTTGGAAGCTGACGTTTTGAAGTTGTACACGAATCCCGCGCCCAGGCTGTCAACGCGCCGATAGAGGAACCACCGCGCCGTGGACATAAAGTCGTCGTCCCAGGCGTTGTCGCGGTTCTGCGTCGCGTACATCTCCTGGCGAAGTTGCGCGCGGATCGCGTCAAATTCGTTCATCACTACGGCGCCGCCGCCCCACAACTCCAAGTTCACCATGCAATTCCGGTAGGCACCGGCAAGCCCGGCCAGCACCCACGCGCACTGGTTGGACTGGAAGCGGTTGCCGGCGTACTCGGCAACCTGAACCATCTTGTCGGCAAAACAACGCCACACGCTGATGCAAAAATTGTTGGTTTTCTCGCCCTGCCCGCCGGCCGGGTCGGCACCGATCACGTACTGCGCCTCGATGATCGGGTCTTCCCAAATCTTCAACTCGATCTGGTCGCGGTAGGCCGGGTCGGTGATTCGCTCAAGCCGCATCGCCCAAAAGCTGTTTCCCATCTCGAAGCGATACGCTTTGAACTTGATGTCCTGCTCGACGATCTCGCGGTAGCGGTTCTGCAAGAGGCGGGTCTGAAAGAACGAATAGCCCGACAGTACGAACGCCTGCCGTGCGGTCCACGGCTGATTCTGTTCCTGCGATTGCTGGTCGCTCAGCGACAGCCGCCAGCGCCACCACGCCAGTTGCTCCATCGTGACGACGTGGCCGTATTCCTCCAAGACCTCGTTGCAAAGCTGGTGTTCCTCGCCGTTGGGCGGGGTCAGCCCAAACCGGCGATAGTTCGGGGAATTGCGCGGGAGGTAGTTCATCTCCGACGCCCACCATCCGAGGAAGATGCGGTTGATCGACAACTCGTCCTCGGCCGATTCCCACATGTCGTGCCAGGCGTTCGCGACACCTTTTGCCGTACTTTCAAACAAGAACAAGCGATCTTCGTTGGATTGCGCCAGAGCCTCCATGAAGCTCTTGATGCCCTTGTCGCTGCCGTAGCT
The DNA here is from genome assembly GCA_035571715.1 of Ramlibacter sp. Taxonomy (GTDB): domain Bacteria; phylum Pseudomonadota; class Gammaproteobacteria; order Burkholderiales; family Burkholderiaceae_C; genus Ramlibacter. The sequence goes on along the minus strand of DATNCB010000898.1, from coordinate 11,428 downwards.
GGCGACCTCCGTGCACAGGCACGCGCTATAGCCGCGCGACTCACCCCAATTCTCCTTGCGCTTCCCGGCGACGAGGTAGTCGATGCGCGAGCCGTTGCTGAACAGGAAATGCCGCTCGTTGTGGCGTTGCTTGACGAAGCTCGATCCGAAGAAATTGGGCGGAAACGACTTCATGTAGCGGTCGAGCGTGTCCCGGAAGGCGTTGCGGACTTCCTCGTCGTTACACACCAGCGCGGCGATCGTGCGCGGATGCACCGCGACCCAGAACAGCAAGAGCGCGGTGGTGATTGTAGAAATGCCCAATTGGCGAGACTTAAGTACGTAAATCATGCGCTGGTTCTTGAGGAACCCGTCGCCGACCTGTTCGAGAAACATGCGCTGCGAGCGCCACATATCGAGCGGGCTGCCGCGGTCGTCCTCGGCCTGGACCTCCTTCGAGTCGATGCGCAGCTTGTCGATGAACTTGATGAACAGCGACAGCCACGGCTGCCGGCGCGCGAGGGTCGAGAGGCGGTCAGGTGGCGGCATAGGACTCGTTCATTATGGGCGAACCCCGATAACGCGCAGCCGGTGGGCCGACATCAAGATCGCCTTTGCTGCCGTGATTTCCGCCCGCCGCCGCGCCCTCGCTCGATTGCGCCGACGCTGCGCGTTTCGCGTGCCCTTCCATCGCTTATAGTACGCCTTCTTGTACTCGTTCCGGCACACCTTGCAATGGCCGCTCGCATCGCGGCCGGCGTCGTGTCCCCGCAGGCAGGGGGTCGTCATCACGATACCGCGAAGATGTTGACCATCCCGAACGCACCCTGCGCCGGATGCGGCTGATCGCGGTCAAACGAATAATCCGCCAGCATCGCCACGGCGCGATCGAGTTTCGCGATCTCGCGCTCCATCAGGGCGATGTTGGCCTGTTGCGCGGCGATTCGCTGGTCGAGCAGCGCCGCGATGCGGTTGCCCCCGGTCTTGCCCTTTTTGACCTTGAACCGCCCGCGCAGCTTTTCCGATTGCGCCAGGTGGCCGGCGACCTCGTGCTTGCGCTGGGACATGCCGGATTTCGCCTCGACTGCGGTGCGGGTCATCATACCGAGCAGGTCCATGCTGGTCGGGTCGCGGCCGCTCTGCGCGCATTGTACCATCGCCGCGTCGAGCAACTGGCTGATCGCCACCAGCGCATCGGCCAGCGCGTTGTCGGGGGCCTCATCGTCGATCACCCCGTCGCGGTCGAACCGGGCGCGCCTCGCCGGGTCGAGCAGCACCATGCTCGCGCGCTTCGTCCGCTGGAACGCCACCGGATCGCCACCGTGGTCGGGGTGCGTCGCCTTGGCGCGGGCGCGGTACGCGCGGCGCACGGCCGCGGTGTCGGCGCCGGGCGCAATCCCGAGTTCGGCGTAGGGGTCAAGTTGGGGCAATCGGGCCGTCCATCAGGTCGCCGTATCCGCAGTCGCAATCGTCGCAGCGCGGATCGGCTTCGGTCATCGTCATCCGGCGCACGCTGCCATCTTTGCAGAACCACCACACGGCTTCGGGCGGGTCACCGCCGGCAGTCTGCGTTGCACGCTGAAGGAGCCGCGACATTTCGTCGCGCGCCATCACTGCACCTTCCCCGAAAACAAGTCAGCCGGCAGCAGCGCCCACGACCTGCCCGGCGGAAGCGTGACCTTCACCAGCCGCGATCCATCCCCCATCCGCTCAAGCGTACAATTCTCGCTGAGTTGAATCGGCAACGGGGGATTGTGCTCATCCCCAGGCAATACTCGGATTTCGGCGTCTTCGTAGAGCAGAGGGATCGTAATCACTGCACCCGCCCCACACCCTCGGGGATCAGCACCCCGCCCGGCGTCCGCATCCGCGCCTCGACGTGCCGGTTCAGCACGCCCGGCAGGTTGTGCCGAATCTCCCCAAGGATGCTGTTGCGCAACTGCTCGGGCTCGACCAGCGCCAGCAGCTTCCCGATGTGCTCGCACAACACGTTCATCACGTCGGTCGCCGGCACCGGGATCGTCAGCATCAGCGCGACGTGCGCGGTGAGGCCGGCGTTCAACAGGCCCAACGCCACGGTGGCGGGGTCGATCGTCGGCGCAGAGCCGCGCGCGGGCTGGTTATTGTTCTCGGCCATCAGGCATCCTCCATCGGCAGGACGTGCATCCTATGGCACGAAGCCGCCTTGCCGCAAGCCGGAAACGAAACACCCCCGCGCTTGGGGCTACGGGGGTGATCGCGCAATCCTTGTTGACGCCGGCGCGGCATTCGCTAGGATCACTTCTCGACGGTGTGACGAGCACCGGAGCCTGCCTTACATGGAGGCATTGCGTGAAAACTATGTCACCCAATACGGAATTGCAAGCGGACGATCCAACCGTCCTCGCGGTGGCGCGCGCAATGTGCGGCAACCGCACCCCTTGCACGTACCATGTGCGGCTGGCGCGCATCGCAATCCCCGCTTACGAGGCCGCGGCCAACATCGTTCTCTCGCACGAGGGAACCGTCCGATGAGCGGCCCCCGCGTTGATGGCAAGGGCAGCGCCGCGTGCTCGCACATCCCCGAGGCGCACGTCGTCTACGAGGCACCGACCGGCCGCTATCGTGCCGTGCTGACCTGCGCATGCCGCAAGGTATCGGTCGATTCGCCAAAGACGCGCCCCACGCTCGTTGCCGCCAACGCCGATGCGCGGGCGCTGACCGTCCTGGCCCGAGGAATTACCGCATGACGCGGCCCGCATCGATCGTGACCCATGCGTGGGGCCTCGTCTTCCCGGCCGATGGCACCGAGCGTCCCCCGGTGCTCGGCACCCTGCACAAAACCGCCTTCGCCGGCCCTGACCAACTCGGCGGGTATCAGGTTCTCGCGTTCAAGACCCGCGAGGCCGCGCGCTCGTTCGTCCACCGCTATTACGCCGGCCGCACCGATATCCGGGTGCCCGAGGTCGTGCGGCTGCGGATCACGGTCGAGGGTGGCGAGGAATGAGCGACCTGCCTATGATGGTCGTTTTCGACGCACCACCCGAACTGAACCACGCCTTCCTCGAAAACGGCTTCCTGCCTCACGGGCGGCAAGCCGGCGCATGGCATATCCGCATCGACCCCGACAGCACCGAAGCCCGCGACCTCGCTTACGAACTGAAGGGCGTGGGGCTGACCGCGAAATGGTGGACGCCGCAATGAGCGACCGGGCGCAGGAGGAAGCCGCGATGGCCGAGTGGCTTGCGGCCAACAAGCCTAAGCGCTTACCCAAGCGCAGCGCCTCCGCACCCCCTATCCTCGCTATCCGTGCCGCCCTCAGTCGCGGGCGCGATATCGAGTTCAAGCGCGGCAAACGCCGCACCGTCATCTTCAAATCAGCCTCCGTAGGCGCCGAAAAGATTGTCCACGATGAGGGCATGAACCGGCGCCGCCGCCACAAAGCGGCCGGCAAGAGAAACAACCGCCAGCGATAGGGCCCCGAGAAGGCTCCCCGTCGTGAGACGCGGGGCCGCACGCCAGGCTTGATCGCGACGATGTAAGTCCCCCTCATAGTCCGAATTATGTCCGCAATCTGGACACGTCTTCCCACGATACGGGAGGGTGCGCCGCAGCCTCACCACCTGCGGCCGGTGGATGGGCGATGGGATGCAGGGGGCGATGGTGTGCCCGAAGGGCATGCTTCCGAAGGCAAGGACGGATGAACGCCCTACCGCTTCCGTCGCCGCTCACGCGGCGCCGCATCCGAGAGACGATGACATCAACGACAGGCTCTCAATCAGCCAGCAACGCAATCGGTCATCGACAAGCGCGCGCTGAGCCGCCGCAGCAAAACCTTCACCATCACCAGACGCGAAAAAAAGAGCGGGGGTAGACCGGAAAAACGCCAGAAACTAAAAAAAAGTTTCGAAGCGGGGCGCTCCAACGCCCCCGATCCACCGTCCCGATGCCGAATCAAAACCTTCGATCCCGCAGCGGGACCGCCTGGGGCGCTCCGTCCCACCAGGGGACACCGTCCCGTATGGTGCGCTGCAACAGCCTGTTCCGCTGTTCTATTTTCCATAATACACGTTGCGCGACGTTCACGCTTCTTCCCAAAGCACGCAATATCAGATGGTTATGTCCTATCGGGACGACATCGCAAGCTCATACCGCGACGCAGCATCAATATCTTGTGTCGAGCCTGTCGAAGCATGCTGCGCTGCAACGCCGGGAAGCACGCGCTTCCATGCGCTTCGATGGATGCCGCGCGCGAGGCTTTCGGGACAGTTTCGGGACGCTATCGGGACCGCTTGTCCAACAACGAGCGCGAGGGCGTTTCGCCGATCATCCCTGGTACAGACTGCGCAGCCGGGCGCACGACGCCAGCCGTGGCGTAATCCTGAGCAATGAGCGCTGTCCGGTAATCGAGTTGGGCGGCATGGGCTCTCGCGGCCAGGTCTCGCATCTCCGACGCGGTGCGAGCGCGAACGTCGGTTTTCCCGTCGTCGAAATGGTCGGGCTTTCGCCGGACCATGAACCGGCGCAGTTGCTCGGGAATTTGCCGCTCGATCGGGATTACCGTTGGTAAGACCTGATTGAGTGCCCAGCGGACAAAATCGGAGCGGCAGTAGCCTTTTGCGGCGGCCGCAGCGTCGATCATCGCCATCTCGTCGGCGTTGACGCGGCAATTGAGGATAGGACGGGGATCGTGTTTTTTTGGCTTTGACGCCAGCAATTCCGCTACCTTTGCGGCGAGCGCGTCGAGGTCTGTTGCCATAGGGACACGGTTTTAGCGGATAACGGGACAAAATGCGAGCGGCGGTAAACGTACGCTTGACGGCACGCGCATATCAACGAGATTAGCGTTCCTACCGATACGCAACCTACCGACACGGAGCGAGCGATGTACACAATCGAGACACGGCGGACTTACGGCTCGGGCTGGCTACAACTTGGTCAGCGGAGATCGCGCGAGGATGCGCAATGGCTGGCAATCGACATTTCCCGCGAGCTTGATCGGACAACCCGCGTTGTCCGCTACGGTAAACGATTTGAGCTTATCTCCGAGCATGACGCACTTGGCGGTAGCATCCCGAAGCGGGAGGGCTAAACCATGCGAGTTTCCTCCTACGATGCGGCTGCGCTTGAGGCGCAGATTGGCGCGCGCGGCGCCGCTGCGGTGAACAGCGGCAATCGCGCGCTGGTGCAAAACTGGCTCGTTGCCAATGGCGTCCCGAGCGTGCGCGCGAAGGCCATGAAGGTCACGACGCTTTGGAAATGCTACAACAAGCCGCGGTATCTCTCGGCAGTGCTGGCCTATGTCGAATCGCATGGCGCGGCGCCGGATATCGACACGCGGATTGACGACATGCCGGCGCCAGTTGATGCGCCGCTGCTCGACGATCCGGCGCCCGCGATCACCACACCAGCCTACGCAACAGCGTTGCCGGCAGTCGCGCCCAACGACGCAGGCGCCCAGCTTGCCGCGCTGATAACCTCGCTGGCCGCTGGGGCGATCAACGAGGCTCGTGTGATCGAATTGATCGCCGAGCATGCGCCACGGCCGCGGCAACATGAAATCGTCGTCGTCGATACTGTTGGCGAGCGCCGCGCGATCGGGACGCAGCATCGGCAGTTCGAACAACTGTTGCGGGCATGCGCGGCGCGCGATCATAGCGGCAATCGGCTCAATATCTGGCTTGCGGGTCCGGCCGGGAGTGGGAAGACGACAGCGGCCGAGAATGTCGCGAAAGCGCTCGGCCTCGCGTTTCACTTCAACGGCGCCATCGACAACGAGTACAAGCTGCTCGGCTTCACGGACGCCAACGGCCGCATCGTGTCGCGGCCGTTCCGGGAAGCCTATCAGAATGGTGGCGTGTACCTGTTTGACGAGGTGGATCGCTCGTTGCCGGGCGCCCTGTTGGCGTTCAATGCGGCGCTCGCGAATGGTGTTTGCGACTTCCCGGACGGGACGATCGCGCGGCATCCCGATTGCGTCATCATCGCGGCCGGCAACACTTGGGGCTTGGGCGGCACGACGCAGTATGTCGGCGCCATGAAGCAGGATGCGGCATTCGTTGATCGCTTCGCGTTCCTGCTATGGGAAATCGACGAAGCGCTAGAAACCGCTGCCTGCCCGAATGCGGAATGGTGCAGCTACGTGCAGCGGGTCCGGGAGCGCGTCGTCGCCAATGGCGTGCAAGGCGTCATGGTGTCGCCCCGCGCGTCGTTTATCGGCGCCTCGCTGTTGGCGGCAGGGCTCGACCGCGACACGGTTATCGCGATGACGATCCGCAAAGGTATGAGCGCCGAGCAATGGGGAGCGGTAGCATGATCCGGCGCTATGACTGCATCGCGGCCGTGGCGCGCGATGCAAAATCTCGGGCAGTGCTGCGCTCGCCGAGCGGCCGCAGCGATTGGTTCAGCGGCGAAACTGGCTTGGAAAGCGTATCGCTGGCGCTGCGTGGCGATACGCGATTGGTCCCCGACGCCGAGCGGCTGCTGTCGCAGATTGACGCTGCAATTGACGTGCAGCACCGGGAATTGATCGCCGATCGCGTCGGCGCCTACCCTTGCGTCCCGGAATACCTGCAAGGCGTCCCTGACTGCATGCGGCGCCGGGCGCCCGTGGAGAATGAAGCGGCGCCGGTGGCGATCTATGTCGTGCTGGCATGCTCGGCGAGCATTGATGCGGCAACGCTGTTGCGGCGCGGTGTCGCGATACTGGCGCTGGCAATGGCGCTGGCGCGGCATCGGCCGATCGAATTGAACATCGTTCATATCGGCGACAGCAACACGGCCGGCGAAACCGAAAGCGTCATGGTGGCGCCGATCAATACCCGGCCGCTCGATTTGGCGAGCGCGGCCTACGTGCTGACATCGGCCGGTTTCGTGCGCCATGTCTGTTTCGGGCTGCAAATGGCCGATCGCGGGTTCACCGGCGGCTGGCCCGCCGATTGGCGCGTCAACAAGCCAGCTTACTTCGCAGGGCTGTTGCGGCGGCTCGGCGGCGATCCGGCGCGCGACATCATCATCGGCTCGGCCGATCATGGCGACGAATTGTTGGCCGATCCGGTGGCATGGGTAAACGGACAGATCGCCCGCTTTCGGGACGGTGCCGAGATGGGAGTCGCAGCATGAGCGCCGCACGCTGGCTCGCCAATGCCCGAGCGGCGCACACGCGCGCGCTCGGGAGCACGCAAGCCTTCCCGCTGTTCGGCGATGGCGATCACGTCGCCGGCATCCTGACGGGACAGGTCGAGCGCGACCCCGACGTTGCCGGCGCGGCGCTGGCCGAGGCGCGCTATCGGGACTGGCAGCACGCGCGCATGACCGGCGCGGCCGACACCAGCGCATTCGGGACAGCGGGCGCCTACACGTCGCCGCCGCCGCTGGCGTTGACGCCGGATGACGTGCCTGCGGTTCAGACCCGGCTTACCCTGCCCTCGCGCCAGCGCACGCGCACGCCGCTGGACGACGCTGCGGCGATCATCAAGGGCCTGGTGGACGAGTTCGGCGACCTGTTCCCGGACGAGTGCGCAGCGGCCGTGGCGTGGCTGGCGCGGCAATGACCGAGCCCGCGCCGCCGCTGATCGTCCTGACCGAGCGCGAGGCGCTGGCGGCGCTGTTCACCGTCGCGGCGATGCACCAAGGCTGGTACGTGTACAGGATGAACGAATTTTACCCGCGCACGTCTGACCCGCTGCCCTTTGTCGGATATGCGGCTTTTGATGGCTTGACGAGACCTGTCGCCCCGCTTTGGGCGTGGCGCGCAGGCGATGGGGCGTATGGGCTGATGTTGCCGGACGATATGGCGATCCACGTCGTCGCCACCGGGCGCGTTGACCGCGGCCTCGGGGCGATCACCCCACATAAGACCGCCCCGGACGCCAGCGCGTGAACGCGGCGAAACCGGGGCGGAATGTCCTACCGACTAGGAACCCCGCACACATAGGGCACGACGAAAATAAATGCAAGCGTGCCGTTGACAGCACGAAACGCAGGGATTACGATTGTTTTCGTTACCTACCGACACCGACAGGAGCACACCATGTCAGCCTTTATCGTCTCTCACGACCACATCGACGCGATCGCTCGCAGCCTCGAAAGTCGGATGCCAGCGGCGATATTTCACCCAAGGCATGCCACCATCGACGGCCCCGACCTCGGGCGCGATGGGAGGACCATCCCATGAAAATCAGCGCCCTGATCGAGACGATCAAATCGCAGTACCGGCAACCGCCCGAGCGGCGGCGCCCGATCTTCGCGCAAGGCGTGCCAGGCGTCGGCAAGAGCCAGGCCGCCGAGACCGCCGCCGCCGACCTCGGCATAGGGTTCATGTCGCTGCAAGCCACGATTGAAGACCCGATTACGCTCTCGGGGCTGCCGGCGCGCGACGTGTACGTTGACGGCATGCAATCGGTGCCGACCAACGAGGCGGTGTTCCTGCCTTTTCGCGACAAGCTCCCCTCGCGCGGTGAGGGTGTGCTGTGCATCGACGAAATCAACACCGCCGCCCCGATGGTACAGGCCGGGCTTTATGACCTGTTTCTGCACGGCAAGCTCGGCTCGTACCGCCTTCCGACCGGCTGGTACGTGATGGCGACCGGCAATCGGGACGAGGATCGCGCCGCGACGCAGCGTATTCCGATGCCGCTCATCGGCCGCTGGACGCGGGTTGTCGTCGAAGTGGACCTCGCCGACTGGACGAAATGGGCGCTGGTCAATGCGATCCGAACCGAGATGATCGCGTTTTTCCAGTTCCGCCCCGAGCTTTTCCACACGTTCGACCCCAAGAAGGCCGAGCCCTATTGTTGCCCGCGCACGGCGGTTTTCGCCTCGCACATCATCGATTCTGCCCCGCCGGGACTTGAGCACGAACTGCTCTGCGGGACGATCGGCGAGGGCGTGGCAACCGAACTGGTCGCGTTCATGCGGGTGTTTCGGGAGATGATTTCGCCCGACGCGATCCTACTCAATCCGGCCACTGCACCTGTCCCGACCGAACCGGCTGCCGCCTGCGCCATCGCTGCGGCGCTTGCGCACAAGGCAACGGAGTCGAACTTCGGGCGGGTGCTGACCTACGCGAACCGGATGCCGGCCGAATACGGCGTGTTGATCGTCAAGTTGGCGACGCACCGCGATATCCGGTTGAACGCGACCCGCGCGTTTATCGAGTGGGCGGCGGCGAATACGGATGTTGTGCTGTGAGCGCCGTGAAACCTGGCTTCGCGTTGGTGATCCAATGCGACGAATGCCCTTGGCGCCGTGATGTCCCGACCGGGAATTTCCCGCCGGAGCGGTATGCGGCCCTCGCCAACAGTTGCCGGCAAGGCTATCCGCCAGCGCCGATGTTCGCTTGCCACAAGACCCCGGAGGGCAAAGAGCAAGCGTGTGTTGGCTATCTGCTTCGCAACGGCACCAACAACATTGCCGTGCGGATTGCCGCAGCAGAGGGCCGCGTCAAGTTGCGCGCCCTACAGGTTCGTGGCCCGCTCTATGACGGATTTCGGGCGATGGCGGTCGCTAACGGGTACGACCCCGGCGACGATTCAGATTTGGCATAATCCACCTACCGACAGGAGAAATCACAATGACCCTCACCACGAAAGCCATGCTCTGCCGCATGCAAATCCGCATGTGGACCGCTCGCCGATTTGATCGGGACACGTCGGAGGAAATCGCCGACCTGCACGGGGCGACCGACGCGGGCCGCTTCAATAAGCTGCTCCTGCCCAAGACGGCGCTCGCCGGCATGCAGTCGGCTGCAACCGCGCTGCGTACCCACCACGCGGCCAACACGCTGCCGTGGACGCTTGACGGCGTGGGGCTGCTGCCTGCCACCAACTACTTCCCGTACATGGCCGAGCACAAGCGGCTCGCGATCATGTTCGACCTCGCTAAAGAGGCGTTCCTTGAGGGCTTCGCCGCGGCAAAGGGCTCGGCCAAGGTGAGCCTGGGCGACCTCTACCGCGAGGATGAGTACCCGACCGCCGACGACCTCGCCGGGCGCATCGGGTGCGCGGTCAATGTGTGGCCGCTGCCCGACGCCGGCGACTTCCGGGTGGACCTCGGGAACGCCGAGGAAGCCCGCATCCGCGCCGACATCGAGGCGTCGGTCAACGATGCCGTGGGGGCGGCGGTGCGCTCGCTGTGGCAGCGGGTGCACGACACGGTGTCCGCGATGCACGAGCGGTTGACCAAATTCCACCGGGACGACGACGGCAAGGTCAAGAACCCCTTTCGGGACAGCCTTGTTACGAACATGCGCGAGTTGGTGGACCTGATGGCACGCTTGAACGTCACCGACGACGCTGCGCTCGAATCGATGCGGCGGCGGCTGGCCGAAAAGTTGTGCCCCATTGATCCCGACGACCTGCGCGCGAATGACGAACTTCGGGCGATCCAAGCAGCCGAGTGCGCTGCCGTGCTCGATTTGATGGCCGCGTATACCGGCGCGGCTCCCGCGCTCGCTGCGGAGTGACGGCGATGACCCTATCCATCGCCGAAATGGCGAAGATCGCCGAACTGCATGGCAGGCTGACTATCAGATTGACCCAACTCGATGACGCCCGGCGGCGGCTCGCGTTGATGGTCAAGTCAGCGAAAGTAGCCCCGATCGTCACTGTCATTTACACGCACGGATCGGAAAATCGCAACGAATCCTATTTTACCGAGCGCGGCGAGTTTCCGGCTGCTGTCATCATCCAGCAGCAAATCTATAAGTGCGCTCGGCTTGAGCGAGAGGTTATCGCGCTCGGTGGCACCGTGCCGATGGATAAGTGGAGAGCGAATCCATGATCCGGCGCAAGCGGAGCGACCCGCAGGCCAAGGCCGAGCGGCGGAAGGCGGTGGCTGAAAAGGCCGTCGCCGAGTTGACCAAGCACCAAGGGCAAGGTGAAGCGCCGCTACGCGCTGGCGGTGATGATGCCCGAGGGCCGGTGTCTCGTGTGGGACTTTCGGGACGGCTTCAAAACCGGCGCGTGGGCCGACCTCGAGAACCGCAGGGCGCTGCACACGCCGTCGCAACCCGTCGAGTTCTTGGAGGCAGCGGAATGACCCTAGACCAAATGCGCAAGCTGTGGCCCATCGCGAAGTTGCTGCACGAGGCGCGGCAGCAGATCGCCCCCACGGCGCTCGGCGGGCAGGCGTGGCCCGAGTGGACCCCGGCCTACCCGCACAACCCGATCGCGTTCGTGGACATTGCGCTCGCGCAGGCGGCGGCGGTGGAGCCGGTGGTTGATGCGCTGGCAGCGATTGAGAGAAGCACCGATTACGGCGGTGACGGCGATGATCGACCTCTGATGCGTGCGGCCCGCGCTGCTTTAGCCAAGGTGACGCCATGACCCCGACCGAAACCGCTCGCGCGCGGATATCGAAGGCCCGCGCTGCTTTAATTTTGTCCCAGCCCTTCTGGGCCGCGCTCGCGCTGCGCCTCGACGTGCAGCCGATGCCGGCGAACGTCGCGTGCTCCACGATGGCAACCGAT
>DATNCB010000897.1:0-8665 GCA_035571715.1 Ramlibacter sp. | reverse complement strand
CTGGCCGGCGTGATGGAGCTGGGCATGATCCATCGCGGCGAGCACTCGGAAATCACCACCGTGCTCGGCGACACCGTCGACTCGGAAGTCTCGGGCAACATGATCGACCTGTGCCCGGTCGGCGCGCTCACGAGCAAGCCGTTCCGCTACCAGGCCCGCAACTGGGAGCTGTCGCGCCGCAAGTCGGTCAGCCCCCACGATTCGACCGGCGCCAACCTGATCGTGCAGGTCAAGGCCAACAAGGTCATGCGCGTCCTGCCGCTGGAAAACGAAGAGGTCAACGAATGCTGGCTGGCCGACCGCGACCGCTTCTCGTATGAAGCGCTGAACAGCGACGAGCGTCTGACCCGGCCCATGCTCAAGCAGGGCGGCGTATGGAAGTCGGTCGACTGGCAGACGGCACTCGAGTACGTGGCGCACGGCCTGAAACACATCAAGGCGGACCACGGCGCGAACAGCATCGGCGCCCTCGTCAGCCCACACAGCACGGTGGAAGAGCTGTACCTCGCAGGCGCCCTGGTGCGCGGCCTGGGCAGTGAGAACATCGACTACCGCTTGCGCAATGCGCAGTTCGCCAAACCCGAAGGGGTCCGGTGGCTGGGTACCTCGATCGCTGCGCTGTCCCAGCTGCAGCGCGTTCTGGTGATCGGCTCGAACCTGCGCAAGGACCATCCGTTGTTCGCCATGCGCGTTCGCGCCGCGGTGCGCAAGGGCGCGGCCGTGTCGGTGATCCACGATGTGGGCAACGACTGGGCGATGTCGATCGCGAACAGCGTCATCGCGCCTGCAAGCAATTGGGTGCAGGCGCTGGCCGACGTCGCGGCTGCCGTGGCGGCTGAAAAGGGCGTTGCGGCGCCAGCGCAAGGCAAGGCGACGGACGCGGCCAAGGGCGTCGCGCAGTCGCTGCTTGGCGGCGAGCGCAAAGCCATCCTGCTGGGTAACGCTGCGGCACACCATGCCAACGCCTCCAGCCTGCTGGCGTTGGCGAACTGGATCGGCCAACAGACCGGTGCGACCGTGGGCTACCTGACCGAAGCAGCCAATACGGTGGGCGCACAGCTGGCCGCTGCGCTGCCGGGTGCGGGCGGCCTGAATGCGGGCCAGATGCTCAGCGGCTCCTTGAAAGCCGCGATCCTTCTGAACAACGAACCGGAGTTCGATTCCGCCGCCGGTTCCAAGGCCGCCGCCGCGCTGGCCAAGGCCGAAATGGTCGTGACCCTCAGCCCCTTCAAGGCCAACCTGGAATTCAGCGACGTGCTGTTGCCGATAGCGCCGTTCACGGAAACCCCCGGTACCTTTGTCAACGCCGAAGGCCGCGTGCAAAGCTTCCATGCCGTGGTCAAACCCCTGGGCGAAACACGGCCGGCCTGGAAAGTGATGCGTGTCATCGCCAACCTGCTGGGATTGCCGGGCTTTAACTTCGAGTCGGCACAGGACGTCCTGGTGGCGGCTCGCGGCGCGCAGGACGCGCAGACCACTCACGTGCAAGGCGGCAAGCTGTCCAACGCGACATCGGCCGCTGCCGATCTCTCGGCCGCCGCTGGCAAGCCGGTGACGGCTTCGATCTACCAGCTCGACAGTATTGTTCGGCGCGCGGCGTCGCTGCAGCTGACGGCCGATGCCCGCGCCGCCAGAGTGCAGCAGGGGGCGGGCGCCGGGGCCGCTGCGAGCACGAGGGCCTCATCCGGGGTCGACGAAGAGCCAGAAAGTGTGGGAGCCCTTTAATCATGATCGACCAGATCTACGGTTTCGGTAATGGCCTGATCAGTGCCGGTTGGTGGACCGGGGCAGCCTGGCCCACGGCCTGGGCGCTGATCAAGATCATCGTTCTGGTGGCCCCGCTCATGGGCGCCGTCGCCTACCTCACGCTGTGGGAGCGCAAGGCGATCAGCTTCACGCAGATCCGGATCGGCCCCAATCGCATCGGCCCTTCCGGGTTGCTGCAGCCCATCGCGGACGCGGTGAAGCTGATGACCAAGGAAATCATCCTGCCGACGATGTCCGCCAAGGGCCTGTTCTACCTGGGCCCGATCATGACCATCATGCCGGCACTGGTCGCGTGGGTCGTGATCCCCTTCGGTCCCGAAATCGCCGTGGCCAACGTCAATGCCGGTCTGCTCCTGCTGATGGCGATCACCTCGATGGAGGTCTACGGCGTGATCATCGCCGGCTGGGCGTCCAACTCGAAGTACGCGTTCCTCGGCGCGCTGCGCGCCTCGGCTCAGATGGTGAGCTACGAAATCGCGATGGGCTTCTGCCTGGTGGTCGTGCTGATGGTCACCGGCAGCATGAACATGACCGACATCGTCATGGTCCAGGCCAAGGGGATCGGTGTGAACATGGGCCTGAACCTGCTGTCCTGGAACTGGCTGCCCCTATTGCCCATTTTCTTCGTTTACTTCATCTCGGGCCTGGCCGAATGCAACCGCCATCCGTTCGACGTGGTCGAGGGCGAATCGGAAATCGTCGCCGGCCACATGATCGAGTACTCGGGCATGAGCTTCGGCCTGTTCTTCCTGGCCGAATACGCCAACATGTGGCTGGTCTCGATCCTGGCCGCCACCATGTTCCTGGGCGGCTGGCTGCCTCCGTTCGAATTCCTCAGCTTCATCCCCGGCTGGATCTGGCTGGGCATCAAGACCTTCGTCCTCTGCACCATGTTCCTGTGGGTGCGCGCCTCGTTCCCGCGCTTCCGCTACGACCAGATCATGCGCCTGGGCTGGAAGATCTTCATCCCGGTCACGCTGGTCTGGCTGGTGGTGGTGGGCCTGTGGATGCAGACCCCCTACAACATCTGGAAGTAGCTCGTAGAAGTACCCCGCCATGACTACCCAAGCATACGCACCCACACGCCCGTCGGCGTTCTCGCTGAAGGACTTCCTGTCCAGCTTCATGCTGATCGAGCTGTTCAAGGGTCTGGCCGTCACCGGCAGATACGCCTTCAGGCGCAAGATCACGATCCAGTTTCCCGAGGAAAAGACGCCGCTGTCGCCGCGCTTCCGTGGCCTGCACGCGCTGCGCCGCTACGAGAACGGCGAGGAGCGCTGCATCGCCTGCAAGCTGTGCGAAGCCGTGTGCCCGGCAATGGCGATCACGATCGAATCGGACCAGCGCGCCGACGGCACGCGCCGCACCACCCGCTACGACATCGACCTGACGAAATGCATCTTCTGCGGTTTCTGCGAGGAAAGCTGCCCGGTGGATTCGATCGTCGAGACCCCGATCCTGGAGTACCACGGCGAAAAACGCAGTGACCTGTACTTCACCAAGGACATGCTGCTGGCCGTCGGTGACCGCTACGAGGCCATGATCGCGGCCACCAAGGCGGCCGACGCCAAGTACCGCTGATCGCGCGAAGACCGAACCAAAGAACGACCATGGATATCCGAACCGGCTTTTTCTACCTGTTCTCCGCAATACTGCTGTTCGCATCGTTTCGCGTGATCACGGCGCGCAACCCGGTGTACGCGGCGCTGTTCCTCGTGCTCGCTTTTTTCCAGGCCGCGGCCGTATGGATCCTGTTGCGGGCCGAGTTCCTCGCCATCACGCTGGTGCTGGTGTATGTGGGCGCCGTGATGGTGCTGTTCCTGTTCGTCGTGATGATGCTGGACATCAATGTCGACAGCTTGCGGGCCGGATTCTGGAAGCACTTTCCCCTGGCGGCCACGATCGGGGTGGTGATCGCGCTGGAGATGGCGGCCGTGCTGATGGGTGGCTTCCGGATGGGAGAGGAGCCACGGGCGGTGCCGGTGGTCGTGCAAGGCGCGGCCCAGTATTCCAACACGAAAGAACTGGGCAAGCTGATGTATGGCCAGTATCTCTATCCATTGCAGGTTGCAGCCGTGCTCCTGCTGGTCGCGATCATTGCGGCGATCGCGCTGACGCTGCGCAAGCGCAAGGATTCGAAGTACACCGATCCCTCCAGTCAGGTACGGGTCAGGGCCAGGGACCGGCTGCGCATCGTGGAGCTGGCTCCCACGATGGCCGAGCCCCAGGCTGCCGCCGCGGAGACCAAAGCATGACGATCACTCTCGGACATTTTCTTTCGCTCGGCGCGATGCTGTTCGCGCTGTCGGTGATCGGGATCTTCCTGAACCGCCGCAACCTGATCGTGCTGCTGATGGCCATCGAGCTGATGCTGCTGGCGGTGAACATGAACTTCGTTGCCTTCTCGCATTACCTGGGCGACATGCACGGCCAGGTGTTCGTGTTCTTCATCCTGACGGTGGCGGCGGCGGAATCGGCCATCGGCCTGGCGATCCTGGTCCTGCTGTTCCGCAACAAGGCCAACATCAACGTCGACGAACTCAACACGCTCAAGGGCTGATTTCGGAACCACACCATGAGCCAAACACTCAACGCCTCCACCCTGCTCGTCGTCCCGCTGGCTCCCCTGGCCGGCGCCCTGCTGGCGGGGATCTTCGGCACCACCTTCGGCGGCAACTGGATCGGCCGGCGCCTGTCGCACACGCTGTGCATCCTGGGCGTGTTCGTGGCCTTCGTCGTCTCGGCCATGACGCTCATGAGCGTCGCTTACGATGGCGCCCGCTTCAACCAGACGATCTACCAGTGGATGGTGGTCGGGGGGCTGAAGATGGAAATCGGCTTCCTCATCGACGGGCTGACGGCGATGATGATGTGCGTGGTGACCTTCGTCTCGCTGATGGTCCACATCTACACCATCGGCTATATGGAAGAGGATGACGGCTACAACCGCTTCTTCGCCTACATCTCGCTGTTCACGTTCTCGATGCTGATGCTCGTGATGAGCAACAACTTCCTCCAGCTGTTCTTCGGCTGGGAGGCGGTGGGCCTGGTGTCGTACCTGCTGATCGGTTTCTGGTTCAACCGGCCGACCGCCATCTTCGCCAACCTCAAGGCCTTCATGGTCAACCGGGTCGGCGACTTCGGCTTCATCCTGGGGATCGGCCTGATCGCCGCCTACGCCAACACCCTGAGCTACGCCGACGCGTTCGCCGCCGGTGGCCGCCTGGCCAGCCTCAACGTGGCGGGTACCAGCTGGCCGCTGATCACCGCGATCTGCATCTGCCTGTTCATCGGCGCCATGGGCAAGAGCGCGCAGTTCCCGCTGCACGTGTGGCTGCCCGATTCGATGGAAGGCCCGACCCCGATCTCGGCGCTGATCCACGCCGCGACCATGGTCACGGCCGGCATCTTCATGGTGGCGCGCATGTCGCCGCTGTTTGAATTGAGCGACGTGGCGCTGTCGTTCGTCATGACCATCGGCGCGATCACCGCCCTGTTCATGGGGTTCATCGCCATCGTCCAGAACGACATCAAGCGGGTGGTCGCGTACTCGACGCTGTCCCAGCTGGGCTACATGACGGTCGCCCTGGGCGCATCGGCCTACTCGGTCGGCGTGTTCCACCTGATGACGCACGCCTTCTTCAAGGCTCTGCTGTTCCTCGCGGCGGGCTCGGTCATCATCGGCCTGCACCACAACCAGGACATCCGCTGGATGGGCGGCGTGCGCAAGTACATGCCGATCACCTGGATCACCTCGCTGCTGGGCTCGCTGGCCCTGATCGGCACGCCGCTGTTCGCCGGCTTCTATTCCAAGGACAGCATCATCGAGGCGGTGCACCACAGCCATCTGCCGGGGGCCGGGTTCGCGTACTTCGCCGTCGTGGCCGGCGTGTTCGTCACGGCCTTCTATTCGTTCCGCATGTATTTCCTGGTGTTCCACGGCAAGGAGCGCTATGACCAGGCGCCCAAGCACGAACACGATCCGGCCGAGGAACCGGATGCGCACGGGCACAAGCCCAATCATCCGCATGAGTCGCCCTGGGTGGTCACGGCGCCGCTGCTGCTGCTGGCTTTCCCGTCGGTCGTGATCGGCTTCCTCACCATCGAGCCGATGCTGTTCGGTGACCTGCTCAAGGACTCGATCATTGTGAACCTCGAAAAGCATCCGGCCATGGAGCTGCTCAAGGAAGAATTCCACGGCCCGGTCCTGATGGCGCTGCACGGCCTGTTGTCGGCGCCGTTCTGGCTGGCCCTGGCCGGCGTGGTACTGGCTTGGTACATGTACCTGGTCAACCCGGCCCTGCCGGCCCGCATCAAGTCGATGTTCCAGCCCATCTACACCTTGCTTGAAAACAAGTACTACATGGACTGGTTCAACGAGAACGTCATCGCCCGCGGCGCGCGGCTGATCGGCGTGGGCCTGTGGAAGGGCGGCGACGAGGGCGTCATCGACGGCGCGGTGGTCAACGGCAGCGCGCGCGGCGTGGTGTGGGTGGCCAGCGTGGTGAGATGGTTCCAGACCGGCTACATCTACCACTACGCATTCGGGATGCTGATGGGCGTGATCCTGCTGATGAGTTATTTCGTCAGCTGGCCGATGTTGGTCGACTGGCTCAAACGATAAGGCAGGAGAAGAACGAAATGGGACTTTTGAGCCTCGCCATCTGGATGCCGATCGGCTTCGGCATCGTGCTGCTCGCCGTAGGCGACGATAAACATGCGCGTGCAGTGCGCTGGTTCGCGCTGATCGGCGCCATCGCAAGCCTGCTCGTGACACTGCCGCTGTACGGCGCTTTCGACACCACGACTTCGGCGATGCAGTTCGTCGAGAAGGGGCCGTGGATCGAGCGCTTCAACGTCAATTACCACCTGGGTATCGACGGCATCTCCTTCTGGTTCGTGCTGCTGACGGCGTTCATCAACCTGGTGGTGATCATCTCCGCCTGGGAAGCGATCACCGAGCGCGTCAACCAGTACATGGGCGCTTTCCTGATCCTGTCCGGCTTCATGATCGGCGTGTTCTGCGCGCTCGACGGCATCCTGTTTTACGTGTTCTTCGAGGCGACGCTGATCCCGATGTACCTGATCATCGGCGTCTGGGGCGGCCCCAACAAGATCTACGCCGCCTTCAAGTTCTTCCTGTACACGCTGCTTGGCTCCCTGCTGATGCTGGTCGCCCTGGTGTACCTGTACACCAAGTCGGGTGGCAGCTTCGACATCGCCACCTGGCACAAGCTGCCCCTGAGTTCGACGGCGCAGACCCTGTTGTTCTTCGCCTTCTTCGCGGCCTTCGCCGTAAAAGTGCCCATGTGGCCGGTCCACACCTGGCTGCCCGATGTGCACGTCGAAGCGCCCACCGGCGGCTCCGCGGTGCTGGCGGCCATCATGCTGAAGCTGGGCGCTTACGGTTTCCTGCGGTTCTCCATGCCGATCGCGCCGGATGCCTCGCGCGAATGGGCCTGGCTGATCATCGGGCTGTCGCTGATCGCCGTCGTGTATGTCGGCCTGGTCGCGATGGTGCAGCAGGACATGAAAAAACTTGTGGCCTATTCGTCCGTGGCCCACATGGGCTTCGTGACCTTGGGCTTCTTCATCTTCAGCGACATCGGTGTCGCGGGCGGCCTGATCCAGATGATTGCGCACGGCTTCACGTCGGCCGCGATGTTCCTTTGCATCGGCGTGCTGTACGACCGCGTCCATTCGCGCCAGATCGCCGCCTACGGCGGCGTCGTGAACACAATGCCGAACTTCGCGGCTTTCGCGATGCTGTTCGCCATGGCCAACTGCGGCCTGCCCGCCACGGCCGGATTCGTCGGCGAGTGGATGGTGATCCTGGGCACGGTCAAGGCCAACTTCATGCTGGCCATCGCAGCGTCTTCGGCGCTGATCTTCGGCGCTGCCTACACGCTGTGGATGTACAAGCGGGTCTATCTCGGGCCTGTCGTGAACGACAAGGTCCGGCAACTCGTCGACATCAACAGCCGTGAGTTCCTGATGCTGGGCATGCTGGCCATCGCCGTGCTCGCCATGGGCCTGTATCCCAAGCCATTCACCGACATCATGAACGCGTCGGTGGCCGACTTCATCAAGCACGTCGCGGCCTCCAAACTCTGACCCGGGTGAGACAAGACAAATGATCGACAAACTAAGCTGGATGACCGTCTACCCCGAGCTGGTGCTGCTCGTCATGGGGTGCCTGATCGCGATGATCGACCTGGGCGTCACCAGCCACCGCCGCACCTTCACTTATGTGCTCACCTTGGGCACGCTCGGCGTGGTTGCTTTCATGCAGGCGATGTACGCGGTCGGAGACCAGACCCTCTACGGCTTCAACAACATGGTGGTCAGCGACCCGATGGGCAATTGGCTCAAGTGCTTCGCCACGCTGGCCATGATGGTGTGCCTGGTGTACGGACGGCCCTATGCGGCGGATCGCGACATGATGCGAGGCGGCGAGATGTTCACCCTGGCGATCTTCGCGCTGCTGGGCATTTTCGTGATGACCTCGGGCAGCAACTTCCTGGTCATCTACCTCGGGCTGGAACTGCTCACGCTGTCCAGCTATGCCCTCGTGGCGTTGCGGCGCGACCATGCCTCGTCCACCGAAGCGGCGATGAAGTACTTCGTTCTCGGCGCCATGGCCAGCGGCTTCCTGCTCTACGGCCTGTCCATGCTCTATGGCGCGACGGGATCGCTCGACATCGGGACCGTCTTCAAAGTCATCAATACGGGCCAGGTCAAACACCAGGTGCTGGTATTCGGCCTGGTGTTCATCGTGGCCGGCCTGGGATTCAAGCTGGGCGCCGCACCGTTCCACATGTGGATTCCGGACGTCTACCAGGGCGCCCCGACGGCAGTCACCATCATGATCGCCAGCGCACCCGAGCTGGCCGCCTTC
>DATNCB010000896.1:0-10262 GCA_035571715.1 Ramlibacter sp. | reverse complement strand
CAGGTGGGGACCAGTCCCCACTCTGCTGTATCCTCATGCGTTGGTTATCCCGTGTGCGGCCTGACCCGGGCTGACCGGCGGCCCCGTTCGTATTTCCGGCGAAAAATGATGCGAATCCTCGTGGTTGAAGACGACGCCGTTCTGAGCCAGGCGATGACGCGCAGCCTCGAGCTGGCGGGTCATCGCGTGGATCTCGCCCGTTCCCTCGACGAGGCAAACCACTGGTGGCGCGTGCAGGTGTTCGACGCCGTGCTGCTCGACCTGAACCTGCCGCTGTCCACCCACGATGGCAGCGGCCTGGGCAGCGGATTGACGGTGCTGCGTGCGGCACGTGCGCGCGGGGACCGCACTCCAGTGCTGATACTGACCGCGCGCGACCGCACGGAGGAGCGCATTGCCGGCCTCGACGCGGGCGCCGACGATTACCTGGGCAAACCCTTCGACCTGGGCGAGGTGGAGGCGCGCCTGCGCGCGCTGGTGCGGCGCGCGAGCGGCACCGGCGACCGCGTCGAGATCGGAGAGCTTGTGCTGGACCGCCTGGCCGGGCGTTTCTTCCTGTCCGGCCAGGCTTGGGACCTGCCGGCGCGTGAGTTCGAGGTGCTGTGCGAGCTGATGACGCCGCCCGGCCGCGTGGTGAGCAAGCGGGACCTGTCGCGCAAACTCTCCGACGCCGAGGGGCCCCTGGGCGACAACGCGCTCGAAGCTTTCATCTCGCGCTTGCGGCGCAAGCTGGCCGGCACCGGCGCCACGATTCGCACCTTGCGCGGGCTCGGGTATGTGGTGGAGCAAGATTGCTGACCAGACGTGACCAGGCCGGTGCCAAGCCGAGCCTGCGCTCCCGGCTTGCCCGCCACGTGCTCTTGCCGCTCGCATTGACCTGGGGACTGGGCAGCATTGTGGCGTTGACGGTGGCCGAACATTTTGCGGCAGAGGCGTTCGACCGCGCGCTGCTGGACGACGCTTGGGCGATGGCCGCGCATGTACGCGAGGAGGGTAGCCGGCTCACGCTGCACCTGACACCGCAGGAGCTGAACACCATGCTGTTCGACCAGACCGAGTCGGTCTACTTCGCGGTCTTCGGTCCGGGCGGGACGCTCCTCGCCGGCCAGGCCGGGCTGGCACCAGCCCGCATCCCTGAAGGCGAGTCATACAAATTCTCCGAGGTGCCGTTCGAAGACAAGCTGCTGCGCAGCGTCAGCTTGCGGCGCGACGAACCGGCGGAATTCGTGGTCGTCATGGCAATGACCACGGTCAGCCGCACGCAGCTGCTGCAGCGGCTCGTGGCGTATTCCGCGTCGGTGCAAGTGTTGCTGTTGCTGGCGCTTGCCTGGTGGTTGAGCCGCATCATCGAGCGGGACTTGCACCCGCTCGCGGAACTGCAACATGCGGTGGATCGGCGCGACGCGGGCGATCTGGCGCCGCTGCCGCCGTCGCTGACCCAGGGTGCGACGACGCAGGACGTGCAGCGGCTCGGCAACGCGGTGAACTCGTTGCTGTTGCGGCTGCAGGAGAGCCTGAGTGCGCAACGCGACTTCGCCGGCAACGTCGCGCACGAACTGCGCACGCCGCTGGCCGGCATTCGCGCCCGGGCGGGTTACGCGCTGGCGCAGGACGACCCCGCCTTGTGGCGCGCCGAACTGCAAGGCATCGCGCAGGCGGAGGAGCGCGCGAGCAGGCTCGTCGACCAGCTGCTGGCGCTGGCGCGCGCGGCTGAAAGCAACGCCAGGCTGGTACTCGAACCGATCGCGCTGCATGAACTGGTGCGCGAAGTCGTGTTGCGCTTCGTCCCGAGGGCGGACGCGCTCGGCGTGGACCTGGGCGGCGCAGGCCTGGACGAACCCGTTGAAGTGCGCGGTGACCAAGCCCTCATCGAAGGCATATTGAACAACCTTCTGGACAACGCATTGCGTTACGGCGGCACCCAGACGCCGCATGTGACCGTTGCCTTGCATCGCGAGGGTGGTGCGGCAATCCTCTCCGTCAACGACAACGGGCCGGGCTTGGGTTCCGCAGAGGCTCAGCGGCTGACGCAGCGCTGGACCCAAGGTCCTCAGGGCCAGAAGCTCGGCCAGGGCGCGGGATTAGGCCTTGCGATCGTGCGGCGTTACGCCGAACTGCTGGATGCGCAGTTCAGTCTCGAGGGCGGTGCGCAGGGCGAAGGCCTGTGCGCGAAGTTGCGTTTTCGACTCTCGCAGGCCGACTCGACCTCCGATTAGGAGAAGTGAAAAGCTGAGGGCGCCTCGGGCGCTCTCAGCTTGCTTCGCTCACACGGCCCGTGACAATGACGATATCTCTAGTTCGGCCCGCCGCCGGAACTGCCTGGTGGGCCCGAGCCGTTTTGCATGGCGCCGGGGCCGCCCATTGTGGCTGTACTGTTCATGCCGCCCGAGCTCGACATGGACCCGCTGCCGGACATGCTGGAGCAAGCGGCCAGCATGCTGAGGACCGCCGCGATAAAAGTGAGTTTGATCATGATGAACCTTTCAAATCATTTCAACATCTTCATCGAGCCAGTACGGCACCTTTTCGTTCCCGTTGCTGCGCAGCGTTACTCCGCGCTTCCAGGTACGAGAGGAGTGCGGCTACGTCGCCCTGGCCCAGGTGCAGATTGGGCATGCGGACGGCCCGGTACCTGGCGAACAGGGCTTTGACGATCGGATCACGCTCGGCGAGCATCTTGTCGGGCTGCGCCAGGTAGCGCTCGAGCCAGGCACGGTCACGCCGACCCGTCACGCCCAGCAAGTCGGGCCCCACAGCGTCCCCCTCGCCGATGGTGTGGCAGGCTGAGCAACGCAGGCTGAACAAATGGCCCCCCGGATCGAGGTCCTCTATCGGGCGGGCCAGTGCATAGCTTTTCGCAGGCTCAGTGACTGGCATGTTCCCGCTGCCCAGGAACATGCCGATCTTGGTGGCAAGAAAGCGTGGGTTGTCTACTGCGGAATTTCGCATCCATTGGCCGGCTGGCTCGTTGCCGATCATGAGGCTGGGCTGATGGCCGTCCCGGTCCGCCAAATCGGAAAGGGACGACAGTCCCAGCTTCTTGCCGATGAGCGCGATGTCCGCCTCCTTCCCGGTCAGGAACAACCAGCCGGGGCCGACGCCGAATTTTTCCGCATAGGCCTTCAGCAGCTCGGGGGTATCGAAGGGGTCGATGCTGATCGAGTAGAAAAAAACGTCCTTTCCGACGCGGCCGCCCAGGAGCCGCTGCACCTGGACCAGCTTCGCCGTCTCGAGCGGGCACTCGCTGCTGCACTGGGTGTAGATGAGATTGACCACCACCGACTTGCCCTTGAGCAAATCGTCGTAGAAGCGCACGGTCCTGCCGTCCTGCGTGACCAGCGGGACATTGGGAAAATAATCCGCGCCCCAGCGGTTGGCCGCAACCGCGAAGTCCATCCCCAGTACGAGCGCCAGCGCGAGCAGTGCGCCAAACAGCCTTGCAATCATGCCCTTAACTTCCGCTTCCGCTGCCAAGGACCTCGTCGGGCGGAATGAAGGTCACGCCCTGCGGTGTCGGGATCGGCGTGGGCAGCGGCTGCAGGAACGGCGCACCGCTGTCGTCGATTTCCCAGCGCAGCAGCATGGCGTTGTCTTCGTGCGTGGTGTTATGGCAATGCTCCATGAACATCCCGCCAAAGTCGCGGAACTGGATCGAGACGGTGACGCTGCCGTCCGGGCCCAGCCGATAGACATCCTTGCGGCCTTGCTCCCACGCCGGCGCCGCTCGCCCGTTGCGCGCGAGGATCTGCCCCTCCTCGAAGTGGATGTGTATCGGGTGATCCCAGTCGCCGCCGTCGTTTTTCAGGGTCCAGATTTCGCGAGTGCCGAATTTCGGTGCCGCCGACACGCGCCCAAAGTCCGCGTCCAGCAGGTCGCCGCCATTGGTCCCGATGCCCCACGGGCCGCGGCCTGCGGTGATGCGGTTTCTGCTGGTCTGTTTGCCGTTGTCGCCAAACACGAAGTGGCGGTTCTGCGCCAGCGGAATGGCCGAAAGGTCGGGCCGAGGAATCATGGTGGCGGGCACCTGACTCACATCGGGCGACACCGGATTGCGCACGACGCGGAACTCCAGGAACGAGCCCACTGCGGGATCGCGCGATCTGCCGGAGAGCGCATCGGCAACGCTGAGGTTCCTCTTCGGTCCCCTGCCGTCCTCATGCTCGGCCAGATTCACCATCTGGACGCTGGCGCCGAGGCCGTAACGGGTGAAGTCGATCACGATGTCGTAGCGTTCCCCGATGCCGAGCAAATCGAGCTGGTTTTGAGGCACCGGCTGCGGGAGCAGGTTGCCGTCATTGCCAATCTGGATCATGGAGGAGCCGTCGGTCAGCGCGATCTTGTAGAAGCGCGCTGTCGACCCGTTGAGTATGCGGAAGCGATACTTGCGCCGCTCGACCTCGAAGTACGGTTTGTAGGCGCAGTTCACGGTGACGACGTCACCCAGGAAACCGTCGGTCTGGAAGATGTCGAAGACAAGTTGCCCGTCGCGGTCGAAGGCCTTGTCCTCGATCACGAGATTGACGTCGTAGTCGAGGTTGCCGAAGTCCCTGTCCGTGCCGCTGGGCAAGCGCAGGTTCACGCCGTCATTGATCCCCTCGTTGCCGCGGTCCAGCGCGCTGTAGTAGTTGAACATGCCGGCGCTGCCCTTGTACACGTTCTGCGAGGTGAACCCGAACGTGTGGTCGTGGAACCAGAGCGAGCTCATCGTTTCGTGCCAGTCGCCGGGAATCTGGATGATGCCGCCGCTGCCGTCGGGCATCCCGGCCCTTCGATCGATGGCGGCCGTGTTGATGGTGTTGACGCCGGCCAGCACCATCGGATAGTGGTAGTCGTAGAACTGTCCAGGGTAGTAATAGGCGCCGGTAAAGCCGTCGTTCTCGGCGCCGTGGTGCCCGTTGTGCAGATGCGTCGAGGTCGTGTGGATGCCGAAGCCTCCATTCTGGGTCCGGTCGAATGGCAGCCGGTTGTGTTGGCGGAACAGTATGGGTTCGCCATAACGGGCGATGAACAACTTTGGCGGCACGGTGCCGTTGTAAGTCCACAAGCTCAGCGGCCCCTGAACAGGAAGGGCCGGATGGAAGCGCGGCAAGCGCTCAACGCGCGGATCGATGCCGGAATTCAGAAACGACGGCACCTGGGGGTTGTAGGCGGTGTTGCCCTTGGCGGGCTCGCGCGTCGCTTCGAACGCAATCCGGGGCGAAAAAACGTCGAAGCGCTGATGCGCCCAGATCGGCCCCGGCGGACGGCCCTCGATCGGACCGGTGTCGCCGGGTCGCACCCCTTCCAGCTGGGGATTGAGCAGCTGCTGCGTCGTGTTGGCTTCGGCGGTCGGCGCGGGGCTCAGGAAGGAAAACGGATTCGGGTTGCGTTGCAGGACATCGAAGCGCGGCATGGGCTGGGTGAACGGCTTGGCACCGAACAGCGGGCTGGGCGGAAAGCCGGTCGGGATACTCGCATCGTCCGCATAGGCGCTGGCTACAAAAGGGTTCAGGCCATGCTTCCAGGCAAGCATGCCGCCTGCTGTGAATATTCCCCATTTGATCAGTTCGCGCCGCGTGGCCTGTCCATTCGCCAGTGCTTTGACGATTTCGAGCCGGTTCCTGCGCGCATTCCCGGCTTCGCTCAGCCGGCCTCTTGATGACTTGCCCGAAAGGTACATGATCATCCTTCTCGTTCAGTTTCGGGCACTACTCCCGCGCTGACATACTCGCTGAGATACTTTTATCATCGCCCTGCGGACAGGAGCGTGACGGCGAAATTACGATTTCTGTAATCCGGGAGCGGAATAAAAATCCGGCTATGTTGCGGCGGCCATGGGGGAAGGAAAGCGCATGAGAACGGTAGTGCCTTTGCCCAAAGCGCTGTCGATCGAGATTGATCCATCGTGAAGCTCGACGATGGATTTGACGATGGCAAGTCCCAACCCGGTTTGCTCCGACAATTGGTCATTGGCGCGATCCGCACAGAACAGGCGATCGCAGACCCTGGGCAAGTGCTCGGGGTGGATGCCGCAACCGCTATCGGTGACCTTGACCAGAACCGCGTTGTCGCCGTCATTCTCGACCGACAGGACGATCTGTCCTCCGCTGGGTGTGTGGCGCAGCGCGTTGGACAGGAGATTGGTCATGGCACGGCGGAACAGGATCGGGTCCGCATCGATGTCGCCTTGCCCACGGGCGGTGACCGAGACGCCATGGGATTCGGTCAGTGCGTCGAAAAATTCCGTCACCGCTTCGATTTCCCGTCGCGCATCGAGTCGCACCCGCTCGATCTGCCGTTGCGGATTCTCGGCGCGCGCAAGGAACAGCATCTCGTTGATCATGCGCGACAGCCGTTCACACTCCTCCAGGCAGGACTCCAGGATGCTGCGGTATTCCTCGGGCTTGCGCTCGGCCTCCAGCGCGACCTCCGCTTCGCTCATCATGTTTTGAATCGGCGTTCGCAGCTCGTGCGCCACGTCCTCGGCGAACTGCGACATGCGAACGAATGAATCTTCCAGGCGGCCCAGCATGCGGTTCAATGCCGTTGCAAGCGCCCGCAGTTCCTCGGGCCAGCGTGCCGGATCGACGCGTTCGTTGAGCTCGCTTGCAGTGATGCGCTCGGCGGCCACGGCGATTTCCCGCAGCGGCTTCATGCCGCGACGCGCGACCATGCCGCCAAGGCACGCGGAGACCATGATTCCGAGCAGTAGTGCTGCGAGCGCCGCGCGCTGCAGAGTGGAGATGAACATCTCTTCTTCGGCATCGGCCATGGCGACCTGTATCAGCCACGACCGTCCGCTTTGTTCGTTGCGCGCCCGGGTGGATAACACGCGATAGGATCCGCCTTGGGGCGATCGCCAGCGTTGCACTGCCTCCAGCGGTCTGGAACTACCCCTCAGGTCCACGGGCGGCGGGAATTGATCACTCGGAACGACCGTGGCTATATCCGGAGACTCAGCTACCAGGCGCCCCTGGTTATCGAGAATCCGGGAATAGAAAGTATGCGTTTGCTCGAGCTCCTGAGGTTCGCCCTTCCAGTTGACCTCCCGGTCCAGGAAACTGGGATCGTCCGGATGCTCTCGCAGGGCGTGTTCGAGACGGTAGACCTTGTCGACCACGAAATAAAAGTCGTCTCGTTCCATGGCCTGCATCTGCATCCAGTAAAGAAAGGCCGTGGTCACAAGCAGCAGGACGGAAGCCGACGCGGCATAGAGCACGGCCAGGCGCATCGTGATCGCAAGCGGCGCACGCGGTTTGCGGCCTGACGGGAATTCAGCGCGATTCGAGTACATAGCCCCGCCCACGAACGGTGTAAATCAGCTTCTTGTCGAAGGGGTCATCGACCTTGCTGCGCAGCCGCCGGATCGCAACGTCCACCACGTTGGTATCGCAATCGAAGTTCATGTCCCAGACCTGTTCGGCGATCAGGATTCTCGACAGGATCTCGCCGGCACGCCGCGCCAGCAGTTCGAGCAGCTTGAACTCCTTCGAAGTCAGGTCGATTCGATGTACGCCGCGTGTCACGTACTGCCTGGCGACGTCGATTTCCAGATCCGCGATGCACAGCAGATCCGCCTGCCTGCCCGGTCCGCGGCGCAATAGCGAGCGAACGCGGGCGAGCAGTTCGGAAAACGCGAACGGCTTGACGAGGTAGTCGTCCGCGCCGAGCTCCAGGCCTTTGACCCGGTCCGGCACCGAATCGCGCGCGGTCAGGAAAAGCACTGGCGTCTGTTTGCCGGCGCCGCGCAGAGCGCGAAGTATCGACCAGCCGTCCATCTGCGGCATGACGACGTCCAGGACAATCAGGTCGTAGTCGCCGGTAGTGGCATAGAGCAACCCGTCGACGCCTCTGTCCGCGACGTCCACGGTGAACCCGTTCTCGCCGAGCCCCTTGCGCAGGTGCGCCAGGGTTTTCGCTTCGTCCTCTACGACCAGAATCTTCATCGATTCATATTGGAGCGCAATCCTGATGCGTTGTGGCGGGTCGGGCCTTCACGGCGAACTCGAGCGTCAGCGGCCTGATGAGCGACGAATTCACCTGAGCTGTCACATCACCCTTTTGGCGGCCTGAGAATACGAAAATCGCTGCTTCCCTGAAATGCGAGGTACGGATGAAATCATTCGGCAAGAGGGCCGCCGGGTTGCGGCTCGAGCGCATGAAGGCCTCGCCGCTTTGGGCGGGCGAGGGCTTTCGCAATGTCCACCCCGTGCTGCCCGAGTTGCGTAACGCGGCCGTCCCGCGGCCGACACTGAGCGAATTCCTCTGCGACGGCAATCGGCGCGTGCCGCAGGGGCCGCTGCCGTCGCTCAATCCAGCCGAGGCGTGGTCCAGGAAACCCGGCTCCGGCTTGCGGGCCACCTGGCTCGGCCATTCCACGGTGCTGATCGAGATCGATGGTTTGCGCATCCTGACCGACCCCGTGTGGGGCCCCCGCGCGTCACCCACGCGGCTGGCGGGTCCGAAGCGCTTTCAGCCCGTACCGATTGCGCTGCGGGCGATGCCGCCCATCGACCTGGTCATCCTGTCGCACGACCACTACGACCATCTGGACTACCCGACCATCCGCGAGCTGGCGCTGCTGGGCGTGCCCTTCGTTACCTCGCTCGGTGTCGGCGCGCACCTGGAGGCCTTCGGCGTCTCGCCCGAGCGCATCACGGAGCTCGATTGGTGGGAGTCTCACCAGCTGCCCCATGCCGATCTCACCGTGACCGCGGCGCCCTCGCAGCACTTTTCGGGCCGCGGCTTGAAGGACCGCAACGCGACGCTGTGGTCGTCGCTGGTGATCCGCTCGCGGCGGCACGCGGTCTTCTTCAGCGGCGACACCGGTCTCACGACCGAATATGCCGCCATTCGCGACCGGCTCGGCCCTTTCGATCTCGTGATGCTGGAGGTCGGTGCATTTCATCCGTCCTGGGGCGATATCCACCTGGGTCCCGCTAACGCGCTGGAAGCGCTTGCACTGTTGGGAGGGGGCCCGTTTCTCCCGGTGCATTGGGGCACCTTCAGTCTGGCGATGCATGCTTGGGACGAACCGGCGGAGACGCTGCTGGCGCTTGCGCCCGAGCGCAATGTTCAATTGGTGATGCCTCGCCTGGGCGAACCTGTGGAGCCGGCGCATGCGGAATCGGTCACACCCTGGTGGCGCGGGATCGACGCGCCCGGGCGTGGGCGGCCCGCCGATACACCCGTGCTGACGATGCCCAAGTCCGTGCCGTGGCCGATTGACTGAGTGCCTGTATGAGCCATGAAATCCGCACTGGTCTGCTTGACAAATGTCAGTGGTGCAAGGCGGTGAACACCGCAGACTTGCCGGAATGTTCATTCGCATGCTCGCGCGCCGGGCGCTGCTTCTCGCGCTGCTCGTGGCGGGTTTGCAGTTTTCCCTCGGCACGAGCGCCTGGGCCGAGCAAAGGCTCGTTCGCGTGGGGGTGTACCAAAACGCTCCTGAAGTCAATTTCACGCCCGATGGACGCGTGGAGGGCATTTTCGTGGACGTGCTCGACGCCATTGCCCGCAGCCGGGGCTGGTCGATCGAGTACGTGAGCGGAAGCTTTGCCGAAGGCTTGGGGCGCCTGCAAAGCGGCCAGCTCGACCTGATGGCCAGCGTGGCGCTGACGCCAGCGCGCACGAAGATCATGGCGTTTCACCAGGAGCCGCTGGTTCAGACCTGGGCGCAGGTGTACGCACCCCACGGCAGCGGCATTCGCACCATTCTGGATCTTTCCGGCAAACGCGTCGCGCTGCTCGATGGCTCGGTGCAGCTGGCTTTCTTCGTGCAGCTCGCGCGCGACTTCGACGTGAATGTCACCGTGCTGCCATTCAAAGATCACCCCACTGCGATAGCCGCGGTTCTTCGCGGAGATGCCGACGCGGTCGTGCCCACCGCCTCCAACGGCCGCTACAGCGCCAGGCCTGCGGGCCTGGAGGACACGGCCATCATCTTCGCGCCGATGGCCCTCTACTTTGCCGGCTCACCAAGCGGCGATCCGGCCCTGCTCGAGGCAATCGACGCCAGCCTGAGGTCCATGAAAGCCGATCCCAGGTCGGTCTATTTCGAATCCCTGGGACGCTGGACCAAGCAGGGAAATGCATCGACGCTGCCGGTATGGGTGAGCTGGGCCGTGGCGGCGGGCGCGCTGGTCCTGGCCATGCTGGCAGCCTGGACCGTCACGCTTCGCCGCGCAGCGGCGAAGTTGCGCGCCAGTGAGCAGCAACAGCGCTTCCTGGCCGAGGAACTGACCCACATCTTCGACCAGTCGATGGACGCGATCTGCGTGATG
>DATNCB010000895.1:0-2430 GCA_035571715.1 Ramlibacter sp. | reverse complement strand
GTTCGCCGAGTACATGTGCTCGCGCTCGCCCGCCTTCGACAAGATCCGTTTCGTCAATTCCGGCACCGAGGCCGTGATGAGTGCGTTGAAGGCGGCGCGTGCTTTCACCGGGCGGCCGAAGATCGCCAAGGTGGAAGGCGCGTATCACGGGCTCTACGACTACGCCGAGGTCAGCCAGACGGCCGGGCCTTCGAACTGGGGCGACGCGGAGCATCCGGCCAGCGTGCCCGTGTCGCAGGGCACGCCCGCATCGGCGTTGAACGACGTGGTGGTGATTCCTTTCAACGACCCCGAGCGGGCGATTGCCATCCTGGACCAGCACGCGGACCAACTCGCGTGTGTGCTGCTGGACCTGATGCCGCATCGCGTCGGCATGGTGCCGGCGTCCGGGCCGTTCGTGCGCGCGCTGCACCAATGGACCCGCAAACATGATGCCCTCCTCGTTTTCGATGAAGTCATCACTTTCCGGTCCGGCTACGGCGGCGCCCAGGACTGGTACGACGTCCAGCCGGACCTGACCTCGATGGGCAAGATGATCGGCGGCGGCTTCCCCGTTGGCGCACTGGCGGGGCGTGCCGACGTGATGGATGTGATGGACCCATGGCGGGCGAAGGTGCAGTTCCCGCTGTCGGGCACCTATTCGGCCAACCCGGTGACCATGGTCGCCGGCCGTACCTCGATGAAATTGTTCGACCAGCTTGCGGTGCAGCGCTTGAACCGGCTGGCGGGGCTCGCCCGCAGCCGGATCGCCGAGGCGATCCAGGTCGCAGGCGTTCCCGCTTGTGTCGCCGGGGCGGGTTCCCTGTTCCGCATCCACATGAAGCCGGAAGTGCCGCAGAACTATCGCGCCGTCTACGCTACGGAAGCGCAGGCGCGCTCGCTCAAGGTCCTGCTCGATCATCTCACCGCCAACGGCATCCTGATGATCGAAACCGGCTCCGGCGCGCTTTCCACGCCGATGACCGAGAAAGAGATCGACTTTCTCGGCGAAACCATGCTGACCGGCTTCCGCAAGGTCAAGGCGCAACTTTAGGGCAGGAAAATCATGAGCTACGCATCTCAGGTATCGGGAATCTTCGGCAAGCTGGGCCTCGAACTGCCCGATGCGGCCAGCGGTCTCGAAGTCCGCTCGCCGATCGACGGCAACTTCATCCTCGCCGTTCCGGTGTCGACAGAGGCCGAGTTCGCCTCCGCGGTCGAACGGGCCCAGGCGCGCTTTGTCAGCTGGCGCAGCGTGCCGGCCCCGCAACGCGGCGCGTTGGTGCGAGCTTTCGGCGAAAAAGTCCGCCAGCACAAACAGACGCTGGGCCGCCTGGTCACCATCGAGACCGGCAAGATCCTCCAGGAGGGGCTGGGCGAAGTGCAGGAGGTCATCGACATCTGCGAATTCGCACTGGGCCTGTCGCGCCAGCTGTACGGCCTCACCATTGCCAGCGAGCGCCCGGACCACAAATTGCTGGAGACCTGGCACCCGCTGGGCGTGGTGGGGATCATCAGCGCCTTCAACTTCCCAATGGCCGTATGGGCCTGGAACGCATCCCTGGCGCTGGTATGCGGGAACACGATCGTGTGGAAGCCGTCCGAGAAGACTCCGTTGTCGGCGCTGGCCATCAACGGCCTGCTGCTGGCCGCGGCTCGCGATGCCGGCGTCGAATGCGAAGGCCTGAGCGAAGTGGTCAACGGGACGCGGGAACTGGGCGAGGCCCTGGTGGCGCATCCGGGCGTGCGGCTGGTCAGCGCCACCGGCTCGACCGGCATGGGCCGCGCCGTGGGCGAGGCTTGCGCAAGACACTTCAAGCGCTCGCTGCTGGAGCTGGGCGGCAACAACGCGGCGATCGTCTGCCCGAGCGCGGATCTCCAGCTCGCGGTGCGTGCCGTCACCTTCTCGGCGGTGGGCACGGCCGGCCAACGCTGCACCACCTTGCGCCGCCTGTTCGTGCACCGGGCCAACTATGCCCAGGTCGTCAAGCAGCTGCGCGCCGCGTACGAAGGCCTGCCGGTGGGCAATCCGCTGAACGATGGCACGCTGATCGGCCCGCTGATCGACCAGGGCGGCTTCGAGCGCATGCAGGCGGCGCTGGCGGCGGCGAAAGCGGCGGGCGGCACCGTGCATTTCGGCGGCCGCGTCGATGCGGACCATGGCTTCTACGTGCGCCCGGCCCTCGTCGAGATGCCGGCGCAGGCCGGGCCGATGTGCGACGAAACCTTCGCGCCGATCCTGTACGTGCTGCCCTATGACAGCCTGGAAGAAGCCATCGGATGGAACAACGCCGTCTCGCACGGCCTGTCGTCGGCGATATTTACCCGCGATCTGCAGGAAGCCGAGATCTTCACCTCCTCGCGCGGTTCGGACTGCGGTATCTGCAATGTCAACATCGGCACCAGCGGAGCGGAGATCGGCGGCGCTTTCGGCGGCGAGAAGGATACCGG
>DATNCB010000894.1:0-3158 GCA_035571715.1 Ramlibacter sp. | reverse complement strand
AAGCCGGTGGACCCGCTGACGCAGATGGGCTCGCTGCTTTACCAGTCGCGCGAGAAAGCGCTCCTGTTCGAAAACCTCGCCCATGGCTGGCGCTCGCTCGGCCAGGCGCCGGCGAACTTCCGCCATGCCGCGCTGGCTTTCGGCGCGCCGCAGGAAGAAGTGGTGCCGATGATCGCCAAGCGCATGGGACAGCTGATCAAACCCGTGATGGTGGATGACGGTCCGGTCAAGGAAGTCAAACTGAAAAAGGGCGAATTCGACCTGACGCAGCTGCCCGTGCATATCGCCGGCAAGCTCGATGGTGGGCCGGTCATCGGCTCGGGACTGGTCGTGACGAAGGATCCCGACACCGGCCAGCGCAACGTGAGCTTCCACCGGCTGCAGATCAAGGGGCCGAACAAGTCCGGCATCCTGCTGGTTCCGCGCCATACCTGGAAGAACTACCAGAAGTACCAGGCCCGCAACGAGCCGATGCCCGTGGCCATCTTCATCGGCCACCATCCGCTGTATTACATGGCTGCGGCCACGACGGCCGCCTACGGCCTCGATGAATTCGAGATCGCCGGCGGCTACCTCGGCGCGCCCGTGCCGCTGGTCAAATGCGAGACCGTCGATCTCGAGGTGCCGGCCAATGCCGAAATCGTGCTGGAAGGGTTCATTCCGCCGCACGTGCGCGAGGACGAGGGCCCGTTCTCCGAATTCCAGGACTACTACGCCACCGGCACCGGCAAGAACCCGATCGTCGAATACACCTGCATGACGCGGCGCCGCGATGCCATCTTCAAGAACCTGCAGAACGGCTCCGAGATGGAGGGCTGCGTGTTCCACAAGTTGCCGATGAGCGCGACCATTTACCGGCGCCTGAAGGATGTGGGCGGCGGTCCGATCCTGCACAACGTGATGATTCTTCCGGGCATCTTCGCTGTCGTCGTGCAGATGACGCCGCGCGCCTATGGCGAGGGCAAGAACCTGCTGCTGGCCGCGCTATCGTCCGAGTACCAGCATCCGAAGATCGCCATCGCCGTCGACCAGGACGTGGACATCTTCAATCCGGCGGAAATCCTGTGGGCGATGGCGACGCGGGTCGATCCCGACAAGGACGTCGTCATCATTCCGGGCACGCACAACCACGCCATGGATGCCGCGCTCACCGAGCTCGGCGCGCCGGGCACCGGGCTGTGGCAGCGCTTCGGCTCCAAGATGCTTATCGACGCGACGGCGCCACCGCCCGCGGACGTTGCCGCCCGCGCCAACTTCGAGCGCATTCAGCCTTTCCATCCGGAACTGAAGCTGGCTGATTTTGCGGCGGAGCAGTCGCAGGAGATCATCAGCAATATGTCGTCGGTATTCTTCGGCTCCAAGATGTTGAAGAAAGACTAGGAGCCGAAATGTTTGCCTTGAAGAGACTGCTTTGCGTTGCGGCGTTCTCCTTCGGCTTGTCCGGCATCGCGCACGCGGCTTATCCGGACAAGGCCATCAACCTCGTGACGCCGGTGGCGCCGGGGGACGCCACGGACATCGCCGCCCGTGTGATGGCGGACGAATTGTCCAAGCTCCTGAAAGTGCCGGTCGTGGTCGTGAACACGCCCGGCGCCGGCGGGCTGGTGGGCGCCAGCAGCGTGGCCAAGGCGGCGAAGGACGGCTACACGTTGCTGTTCACGATCAACGCTACGCTCACCTCGAATCGCATCCTCAATCCGCAAGCTGGCAGCTACGATCCGCTCACCGACTTCACGCCTCTCGGCTTGACCACCCGTACGCCGATGGTGATCGCGGCGCGCAGCGATGCGCCGTTCAAGACACTGCAGGAGATGGCGGCCTATGCCAAGAAGAATCCGGGCAAGGTCAACATCGGCACGGCCGGGGCCGGTTCGATCGGCGACTTCACGGTCCAGATCGCGGCCTCCCAGACCGGCTCGGACATGGTGATGGTGCCGTTCAAGGGCGCAGCCCCTTCCATTACGGCGTTGCACGGAGGACATATCGAGGGCGCGGCCGTCGCGTTGGGCCTGCTTGCCACGCACCTGAAGAGCGGTGCGCTGCGCGGCCTGGTGACGTCGAACAAGTCGCCGGAATTCCCGACGATCCCCACCATGACGGAACTGGGCTACTCGCAGAATCTGCTGGGCGTGTGGCTGGCATTCTTCGCGCCCGCCGGAGTGCCCGCGGAGGTCAGCCGCGTGCTCGTGCCCGCCATCGAGAAAGTGGCGAAGGATCCCGCGGTCGCGGCCAAACTGGCAACGCTGGGCGTGCTGCAGGACTACGAGTCGCCGGAGAAGCTGCAGGCCGAAATTCGCAGCGAGCAGGCGATCGTCGAGGAGATGATCAAGAAGACGCGCCCCGCGAAGCAGTAAGCTTCAGTCATTCAAGGAGCCTTCGATGAACCTGCCTTTGGTGGTCGCGATCACCGGCGCCACCGGCGTCATCTACGGTGTCGAGTTGCTGCGGGTGCTCAAGGATCTGGGCCAGCCCGTGCACCTGATCCTCAGCGAAGCGGCGGGCCTGAACCTGTCCATCGAAACCGAGTACACGCTCGACCAGGTGCGCGACCTCGCCACCGTCGTGCACAACAACCGGGACGTCGGCGCATCGGTGGCCAGCGGATCGTTTCGCACGCGCGGCATGATCGTGGCGCCATGTACCGTGAAGACGCTGTCGGCGATCGCCAATTCGTTTACCTACAACCTGGTGGTGCGCGCGGCCGACGTGCAGCTCAAGGAAGGCCGCAAGCTGGTGCTGATGGTACGCGAGACGCCTCTGCACAAGGGGCACCTGGAGCTGATGACCCGCGCGGCCGACTGCGGCGCGGTGATCCTTCCGCCGATGCCCGCGTTCTACCACCGCCCGCAGACGATCATGGACATCGTCCATCAGACCATCGGCAAGGCACTGGACCAGGTCGGCATCGAGCACAACCTGTTCAAGCGCTGGAGCGGTCACGGCGAGGAAGCCAAGTCGGCGGCAGACAATAAATCGGGGTCAGACTCCAATTAGCCGGCTAATCCAACGTCACGTTGGCGGCCTTGATGACCTTGTTCCACTTGTCCGATTCGCCGCGGATGAATTCGCCTGTCTGTTCCGGCGACCAGCCGCGCGCCTCGGCGCCTTGCTCGGCGAACTTCTGCTTCACGTCGGGCAGGGCGAGCGCGGCGCTCACG